>JBNMOV010000005.1:0-31525 GCA_051275765.1 Maribacter sp.
CTACAGCCAATACATTAGCAAAATTAGCCAATGGATTATGTGATAATATGGTCACAGCTACTTATTTATCCGCAAGATGTCCAGTATTCGTAGCTCCTGCTATGGATGTAGATATGTGGCATCATCCTTCTACTCAATCCAATATACAACGCATCCAATCTTTTGGCAACCATCTTATTCCTGTAGGAATTGGCGAACTAGCGAGTGGACTCGTAGGAGAAGGTAGAATGGCTGAACCAGAAGACATCACCCAATATCTATCTGATTTCTTTGCTAAACAGCAAGACTTTAAGGATAAGACAGTTTTGGTAACTGCTGGTCCTACCTATGAAGATATAGATCCAGTTAGATTTATTGGCAATCATTCGTCTGGAAAAATGGGTGTGGCTATTGCTGAAGAATTAGCGAGTCGAGGAGCTAAGGTACATTTAGTATTAGGCCCTTCAAGCTTATCTACATCTCACCCTAATATTATCCTACAACGAGTAAGATCCGCAGAGGAAATGTATCAGGCATCTGTGAATATCTATGATCAGTGCGATGTCGCTATCATGGCAGCAGCAGTAGCAGATTATCGTCCAAAAAACGTTTCTGATATTAAAATCAAGAAGAAAGAAGGCGATATGTCCATTGAATTGGCAAGAACTAAGGATATCGCAGCCACTTTGGGAAAAGTAAAAAAAGATGGTCAGATGCTTGTCGGATTCGCATTAGAAACCAATAATGAAATGAAAAATGCTCAAGGCAAACTGGCTAAGAAAAACTTCGATTTCATTGTATTGAATTCCTTGAATGACAAGGGAGCAGGTTTCAATCATAATACGAATAAGATTACCATTGTAAGAAAAGACAATATTATCCGTAAATTTGAGTTAAAGACAAAGAAAGCAGTTGCTGGAGATATCGCCAATGAGATATTGGATATGTCAAAGTAACTGCTAAAAGTTGTTTAAAAGTAACCCTATAATTCTATAAACAACTTCTTATAATAAAAATTACTCATGAAGAATATTTTACTACCATTCATCATCATTTTTTGTATTTCGTCCAGTATTGTAGCACAGGAATTCAATTTTAATGTAAAACTGAATTCAGAAAAAGCACAGACTGTAGATCCTAAGGTATTCGAAAGTTTAGAGTTGGCACTTAGAGATTTCCTGAATAATCAAAAATGGACAGAAGACGAGTATGAACCAGAAGAAAGAATTAATTGTAATTTACTCTTAACGATTTCAGAAGAACTATCTGCTACTTCTTTCAAGGCAGATTTGGCTATCCAAGCTACTCGACCTATTTTCAACAGTGATTACCAGACAGCACTCCTTTCCTATGTAGATAAAGGTATCATATTTGATTATGAAGCCTATCAGCCATTGGAATTTGGAGATAATGTTTTCAATTCTAACCTGACTTCTGTCCTTGCCTTCTATTGCTATGTAATATTAGGATCGGATTATGATTCTTTTTCTCCATTTGGTGGAGAAGAACATTATCAAAGAGCACAGGATATCTTGAACAATGTTCCTCCTAGTGCTACCAGTAGATATAAAGGATGGCGTTCACTAGATGGCAATCGAAATAGATATTGGCTAATTGAAAGTATCTTGAGTCCTCGTACTAGGAATATGCGTCAGGCGATGTATAATTATCATAGGCTTGCCTTGGATAAAATGGCAGAAGATGTAGCTGCTGGAAGAGCAGCCATGATGACAGCATTGAAAGAAATGGAAAAAGTAAGTAAAGGCTATCCCAATGCTATGATCGTACAATTATTCGCATTAGCTAAAGGCGATGAAATCATAGAGATATTCAAAGGAGGAAGCCGACAGGAACAAAATGATGTCATTCGCATCATGAGTAAAATAGATGCTGCTAGTGCTGCTAAGTATAGAAAAATAAGAGGATAGTAGTTTAGGTATTGAGATGCTGAGATTTTAAGAAGCAGATACGCCCTTGGCGTATCTGCTTCTTTTTTGTTGAGCTCAACAAAAAATAAATTTTAAATATTTCTGAAATTTTGGTTGAGTAAAAATAGCACATTGATCAGCGAAACTTCAAAAGTTTTGAAAAGTTTTGAAGTTGATAAGACAAAACCACCACTTCATCTAAAAATCTACCTATCTCCGCACTTAATATCTACTTTTAGAGCGTTCTATGAATACCTCTCCCCTATTAAAGAATGAGAAATAAATAAATTGCTCATTCCTAAAAGCTATTTGAATTAGCTTCTTTCAAATGTTAAAAAGACATTTGTATCTATTTGTCCACGCTAATATTGCAACCCTTTTTAAAAGGGGTTTGTCTTTATTATCAAACAAACCACCATATGGCAGCAGAGTGCCTAAATCAAAAACCGAAGGTGATGCACGACGATATCCATGCTGTTTTAGTAAAGGATTGTCTGTCGGGAGATCGCAAAGCACAGTACAGGCTCTATAGATTGTACAGTAGGGCTATGTTCAATACTTGTCTTCGCATGCTAAAGAGCAGGGAAGATGCAGAGGATGTATTGCAAAATTCATTCATTGATATATTCTCAAAGCTGCATATGTTTAGAGGTGACTCTACCATAGGAGCATGGATTAAGCGTATCGTGGTGAATAACTGTATCAATTTCATCAAGAAGAAACGAATTCCATTGACGGATTTGGATCCAGTAAGGATGGAAAATATAAAGGAGGAAGAAGGCCTGGAGGATATAAAAATCGATGCGAGTAAGATTCAAGATGCACTTTACCTTTTGCCAGATGGTTATCGAGTTGTTTTTTCCCTTTATGCTATCGAAGGTTACGACCATGCTGAAATAGCAGAGATTTTAGGAACTTCAGTTTCTACATCAAAATCTCAATATAGCCGCTCGAAAAAACGAATGAGAGAAATTTTAAAAGAAAAACAAAACCTAATTCAAAATTCATGAGTAAGGATAGATTAGAGGAGTTTATCATTGAAAACAGGGATGATCTTGACACAGAAATTCCAGGTTTAAATCTTTGGAGGGATATTGACAAAAAAATCAATCCTACACCAAAAAAAAATATCAAAAAGATCGCTGGTCGATCTGCTGCTGTTGTGGTTGTATTACTTGTTGCTTGTTGTTGGTTTTTTACTGGAGAAAGTAGAATACCTCAAGAAGCTAGAATGAACCAATCTCCTTCTTCCCAGCAATTATTGATTGAAGCGAATCCAGAATTGGCTGAAATTTCAGAGTATTTTACTAGAAAAATCAATCAGAATAAAGGAAAATTAGCAGCATTGAATCATCATGATCCAGCTCTATATAGGGATCTAAATCATATGGAAGCCATGTATGATACCTTGAGGATAGAATGGCAAATGAACCCTCATAAATCTGATGAAAAATTGGTTGATGCTATGATTGCTAATTTTAGGACTCGTTCTATGTTACTTGAAAATGTAGTGGCTAGAATAGAAAGGCACGAGAATTCCTTTACTTCTGCCAGACCTGCGGTTTATAAAGAGTATTAATGATTGATATAGTTTGTCTACAACCTAATATTTAAAATAACAATATGAAAAAATTTAACTTATACCTAGCGTTGTTACTTCTTCCTCTAGGCCTGTTTGCTGTAGATGATGATCAGAAAAAGGAATTTGTCAAGGAAATTAGTAAGTCTTTTGACATGGACAGAAAGGGAGAACTTTCCATTATTAATAAACATGGGAAGGTAGATATTAAGACTTGGGATAAACCTGAGGTTAAAATTGATATAAAAATTATTGTTCAGGCAAAAGATGGCGATAGGGCTGAGGAGATTTTTGAGCGTATTAATGTTGCCTTTAATAATGATGCAGACTATGTAAAAGCTGTAACGGATATCAAATCAAAGAAGGGCAGTTGGTCACAATGGAGCAGTTGGGGAACAGCAGCTGGTAGAGATGAATTTGAAATTAACTACGAAGTGAGTATGCCTAATGATGGCAGACTAGATGTGAGAAATAAATATGGTGACACCTATGTAGCAGTGACAGATGGTCCTGTAAATGCAGAAGTTGGTTATGGAAGTATTCGTTTTGAAGGGGTGAATAATGAGCTGAAATTATATCTAGGTTATGGTGATGCTACGATTATCATGGCAGAAACAGTGAGTGCAGAAGTTAATTATTCTAAAATAGGGATTCGTAATGCGAATGAAGCTGATCTAAACACTAAATATTCCAAAATCAACGTGGAAAAAGTAGGATATGCACGTGTTGTAACTAAGTATGATGAGTTTTATATCAATGAGGTAGGAACGATGAGGATAGAAGGAAAATATGGTAAATTCAATATTAATCAAATCGATAAACTCGTAGCTAATGGAAAATATACGGACTATATCATTGGTTCATTGAAATCGGAAGCGGATGTGGTATTGAGTTATGGAGGATTGAGTATAGAAAGCTTGAAGAAAGGTTTTGATAATGTCCGTTTAGATGGAAGTTATGTTAATTTCAAAATTGTAACAGACCCTGGTATTAACTACAAAGTAGATGCTAGTGCTTCTTATGGTGATGTAAAACTTCCTGAAAATATGAAGAATACTTACAAGCGAGATAGTGGATATTCCTATAAAATAGAAGGTATCGTAGGAGGAGGAATTCCTACTAGTATTATCAAAGTAAAAGTAAATTATGGAGATGTGAGGATAAGGTAATATCCAAACAGTTTATAATACCGATTTGAATTATAAGTGTCGCATATAATTGGATAAAGATAAAAGTTTTCCTTTTGGAAAACTGGTTTTTAAGTGCATGGTGAATTGGCTCCCTTCAAAAGAAGGGAGTTTTTTATGCCTAGCCCATCAAAACTCCAGACCACCAAACATAGCCCATGCTTACAGCCGCTAGCAAATTACTTCCCACACCAAAAAGCTTCATTTGAGCAAGCGTATATTTTTGGTTTTTGAAGATGATGAATAGATCTACTAATAGCCAAACCAAACCCAAAGCAAGCATTCCACCAAAAATAAAATCATCATAAGCAAACATGAGTAATCCCACTTCTAATGCTACGATTAATATAATAAGGATTTTGGTATTCCTTAAACCTAGTTTAGTCGCGGAGGTATTTCTATTGGCTTGTCTATCTGGCTCTATATCCATGACTTCGCCTATGAGTTGGGATTGTATGGCGAATAATACGAGATAGGCATAAGTCAATAAAGGCACTTCTGCTGTATCATTGAGCATGACACTGAATGGCACGATGAGCAAATAGCCAAACTGTGCGAATAACTCCAAAGGTGGCATATTCCTGAATCCCTTTTTAGGAATATTATACGCCAACATGACCAATACTAAAGCTGCAAATAACCAAGTAGAATATAATCCTAACCAATAGATAAAAAAGCCATAAAATGCGATTTGGAAAAATGCTAATAAAGGCGGTAAGGTATCAAGTTCTTCTTGGCTGCCCTTCGCTCCGAATAGGAAGCTATCTTTTCTAGGATTGAGTTTGTCCGTTTCGTGATCTACGTAATCATTCCAACCATAGATGATGAAATTGAGGGGAAAAGTAACGAAGACAATACCTAGCCAAAAATCCATACTTTCCCATACTCGTATTCCACTTAATGGCAGAAAATAAAGCCATAAGGCAGGAAACCAAAGCCCTGGACGGGATACCTTTATCCAAAAAATGATTTTATCCATGATTGAGTAGATACTGATATTTCAAAATATTGAGATTTTGAAATAAAAGCTGATGCTTTGTTGAAAGTAATAAAAAAGGCTGAATAATAAATTATTCAGCCTTTGATTCTTTATATTTTTAATCTTATTAATCTGGCTGTTTACTTATTGTCCAATATTTATGTATCAATTCTATGACCTTGACAAACTCGTCAAACATCACTGGTTTAACCATGTAACCAGCTGCATTCAAGTTAAAGGATTCATATCTGTCTTGATGCTCTTTCGATGTGGTCAGGATGACTACAGGAATACGTAAAAAGCGTTCATCGTTTTTGATGATATTGAGAAATTCGATACCATTCATCCTTGGCATATTGATATCTAGCAATATAATTCCTGGAAGATTACTTACGTTATTTTCTAGATATTCCAATGCTTCCTCTCCATTAGCGGCAAGATGCAAAGGATTGGGTACTTTCAATGTTTTGATAGCACGCTTGACAGTCATGATGTCTATTTCATCATCTTCTACTAATAGTATTGGTTTATTTTCTATGCTCATTTTAATAAAGTTATACCAAATCCAATGCGATAATTATGATTCAAATTAGTATTAGTGAAACGTATTTAATAACTTGAGCTAGAATGAGTAGTAATTTTTTCTTCTAAAGAGTTCAAAAAATCGTTGCATAGCCATAGCTACGGAACTATTTTTTGTGTTTTTTAGAAGGAAAAAGAACAAGCATAATGGGCTCAGGTTATTGAATTCGTTTCACTTAATCAATTACTTTGGTAGAGTAAACAAGAATCGAGTCCCTTCGCCATCTTCAGATTCTATCCATATTCTTCCATTTCCTTGCTCTACTATTTTTTTTATAATAGATAGCCCTACTCCTGTACTCTCAAATTCATCTCTAGCTTGTAGTGTTTGAAATATTTTAAAAACCCTATCATGATAAACAGGCTTTATCCCTGGCCCATTATCCTCCACACAAAATTCCCAAAAATCGCCTACATCCTTAACGGTTACTTCAACTGTACATTTTTCCTTATCCCCATATTTTATCGCATTACTAATCAGATTTTGAAAAACCTGATGTACACGAATTTCATTATGGATAATAATCGGAAGTTTTTCTGGTATGATTAGGGCAAAATCATTGCTACCTAAACCGCTCGCTACGGTATCTACCGCTTCATCCAAAATTAGATTTACATCTATTTCTACCTTTTCGCCATCCTTCTTTCCTATTCTTGAATATTTTAATATTCCCTCTATCAATTGCTGCATTCTCAACACCCTTCTCTTCATCAATTCTAGAAGGTTCTTCCCTTCGTCATCCATAAGATGAGCATAATCTTCTTTCAGCCAGTCAGTCACAGAACCAATACCTCTAATTGGAGCTTTTAAATCATGAGAAACAATATACGCAAAATTTTCTAGTTCTTCATTCACTTTCCTTAAATCGTCGATGAGTTCTTCCTGTCTCTTTTCTGCTGTTTTCCTTATCGTAATATTCCTTGCTACGCTAATGATAAAATCCTCCTTTTGTAATTTTACTCGCTTCACGCTCATTTCTACAGGAAAATTCGATGATTTATTGACCTGGAATTTACCTAGTGTTATAGGGTTTTCTTCTTCTAGGTCTACTAGCATTTCATTCCATTCACGTTCCCCCTCAAATTTGCTATCCATATGGAATATCGTACTGCCATAGCTGGAAATTCTAGTCGTATCCATCCAAGTCAATGCATTATCATTAGCAAAAACCAATCTACCTTCTACATCCATTACCTGAATGGCATCATTGGATTGATTAATAAAATGCTGTACCTGTAAGATTTCCTTCTCTACTTCCTTTATATGTCTAGACTGTATCTCTATAAAGTCAATGACTTTCAAAACATCATCCTCATCCTCTATAAATGAAGTTTCACTTCCTCCTTCTGCATCAACAGCAAGGAGCGTATCCAGGGATTCTTTGAGTCTTTGGAGGATTTCCTTCTGCTTCAATGCATCTGAACGAAGTTGTTCATTGGATTCTTCCAACTCACTAGAGTTTATTTCCATCGAACGCTCTAATAGTAAGCGATCATCCTCATAATGATCATAAGACCTATCTATGGCTTCTAAGAATGGGAGCAAAGATTCCGGTACTTTTTCTATTCCCCCTAGATATCGTAAGATTTGTCTTTTTAGCAGTCTATTCATATTAGTTTTCGCCCAGTAGAGTTATCGTCATCGTTTGGTTATGTAATTTACAACTCTGGAAACCGGCAAAAGGAGATAACTCTCCATAAGAATAGAATCCCATCGTAGGGACTTCGTTTCCTATAATTTCCAATACGCTCTCCACTTCTTCATCCACTCTTTGATCCAATACCAATTTTCTTCCTACACAACTTATCAATATGGCTATATCTGGTTGTTTCCCTTTTTCATTTATCGTCTTCTTTCCAGATTCAGCAGCTTCGTATGCACCATCTATTAACTTATCAAAGTTAGCCTTCATCAGTTGTGCTGTAGCCCCTTCTGGAATATCCCCAGCAAATGTCATACTTTGAGCTTCCTCATCTATAGAAAGTATGGTACGAACTACTGGTTTAGAATTATCATACATTTTGATACTTAAAGGAAATAAGAGTGCAGAGCCAGGTAATTCCTTGGCCTTTTCTCCTAAATAAGTCTTATATAATTCTAATGCAGATTTTCCATCTAGTTCATAAAGCACGTTGTCTTTTGATTTGGTTACTTTTCTTCTAGCACCAAAACTATCCCATCCACCTACAGAACCATAGCCCACCTGTATCGCATCACCATAAAAACCTACTGCGACTATCCTTCCAGAGTCTGGCTGTTCATTATAACCTACTAATGTCTTTTCAAATCTAGCTCCATCTCCTGCTAAGCCTCCAGTAGTTGTTACGCCTTTAGGGAGGTTTTCATTGAATGCACGAGCTAATTCACTACCATTCACAAGTCCTCCATCAGAAATGACGAAGACATGCTTCAATCCATCTTTAGATAATTCAATAGCGAGCTCTTTACCCCTATCGTACGTTTCGTTGATTTCAGAAATATTAGCTTGAGCTATTTTATAATTCGTTTTTTCAAAATGAAGAGCAGTCATCGAAATAGTGTCATCATAAACATTGCTTCCTTGTATCTCTCCTGATGTAGAATTGAAAATAATATCACTATCTGGATAAAAAGACATCGCTTCTTTCACTAGTTCCTCTCTTTCTAAAACATATCGGTTTCCAAAAGCAAAAACGAGCGTATTATTTTTTGGTAATTCTTTACCACCTACTATTTTCCAGCCATCAGAATTATTCCAGAGTCTTTGTTGAATTTTCATAAAAGAAATTTAATCCTTAATAATAAATAGTTGCTAGAAAAGGGGCCTTAGGTTTTGTCTGTTATTCTCTATCCTACAATAAAAAATAAGGTACTACTTATACTTAGTATTAAATTATACGAGTTGGATTTATAGATTGTTACAATTACAACAACCTAATTTCGAATAAAGGATAGTTCCAAAAAAGTTATAAATCGGATGCCTTAGCAGCTAATTTAGCAACGGGAATATCTGTATAATAAATGAATACTTTATCTTCAAAACAGCCTAACTCTATTTTCTGATTTCCATTGATCCACAGGTATGTTTTACAATTTTCATCTTCTCTATTAGGTATTACAAAATGATAATTCCCATATTCATTTTCAAAAATAGGTTTGATTTCCTCGATGACATCCTTTGGTTTAAACTGAGTAGTATCGATGGATGGCAAACATTCTACCTTATAGAGTTCTTCCTTACCAAGCTCCTTATTATCATAATAAAATGCGTCAAAAAAAGTACGAAGTTTTCCTGCCTTTCTCAATCGAAGATCATAAACATATTCCCTTACTTTCTTTGTCTTTTGTATAGGATACATTTTTTTATCCTTGGCGTACATTTTTTTGGTATGCTTATACACCTCTCGCTTTGTCATTCCAAAAATAAAATCTAAGACTACAGTATCATTCTGTACACCACTTGCCAGTTCTTTTTCAGTGTGTTCTGAAATTTTTTCTTCTAAAGTCTTTTGAGCAGCAGCAGATTTTTCAACTATTGACTCCTTTGTTTCTTTTTTCCCACAAGAAAATGCAAATAAAGTAAGCAATAGTAAATAGGTTATTTTTTTCATATAATGAATTTTTACAAAAGTAACAAGCCCTTTTTCATTATACGAATATTTATCTTACTAACTCATGTTACGCAAATAATATGTGTTTCTACAGGATAAAATTCATAATAAATCAAAACGTCAGTTCAGCTAACGTTTCAACAGTTCTTGATCAAAATTCTAATGTTTTTAATCATGAAATATAGATTCTGTATAACATCAGTAACTAATATCCTTTAGCCTGTGTATATTAGCCTTATGAAGAATATGAAATTTCCTACAGCACAGACTATATTGTTGATTATTGCAGCATTTGCAGCACTTGCCACTTGGGTTATTCCAGCAGGAGAGTACGAAAGGCTCTCTTATGATAGTGATAAAAATATGTTCACTCACATCAGTCCAGATGGAGAAGAAGAGCATCCAGGTAATCAAGCTACTCTAGAAGAGTTTGGTATTAAGATAAGCTATGAGAAATTCAAGAATGGCGATATATGGAAACCTGTAGGAATTCCTAATACTTACCATAAGCAAGAGAGCAAACCCCAAGGTTGGAAAGAGTTTTTCTTTTCACCAATAGATGGGATCAAGGACTCCTTAGAAATCATTCTCTTTGTCCTCATCATAGGTGGATTAATTGGAATCGTAAATTATACTGGGGCATTCGACGCAGGAGTAGCTCTGCTCGCCAAAGGAATGAAAGGTAAAGAAATACTACTCATTATACTAATTACTGTATTGATAGCTTTAGGAGGCACTACCTTTGGTCTGGCAGAGGAAACTATTGCCTTTTATCCCATATTGATTCCTGTTTTCCTAGCGGCTGGCTATGATGCTATGGTAGGTGTGGCTGCTATCTATATTGGTTCAGCCATTGGTACGATGTGTTCTACTACGAACCCATTTAGTGCTATAGTGGCTTCGGATGCAGCAGGAATTAATTGGACTACAGGCTTATATGGAAGAATATTTATGCTGGTTTTATGTACAGGTTTCTGCCTTTGGTATATCATTAGATATGCTGAACGAGTAAGGAAAGATCCTAGTAAATCTATCATTTATAGTCAGAAGGAAGAAATAGAACAGATGTTCTTAAAATCCACTGATGAGAAGCCAGAAATGACTATCAATAAAGCCCTAGTTCTAACTTGTTTCGCTCTATGTTTTATTGTAATGATTGGGGGTGTTTCTATGAAAGGTTGGTATTTTCATGAGATGATTCTAGTATTCATTATTGGTACATTCATCACTGGTTTCGTTGCTCAGATTGGCGAAAAGAAGATGGTAGAGGAATTCATGAGGGGAGCCAAGGATCTACTTTCAGTAGCATTGATCATAGGACTTGCTAGAGGTATTGGAATCCTATTGGATAATGGCCTAGTGAGCGACACCTTATTACATTATTCTTCTGGCTTAGTAGAAGGAATGCCTAAAGGAATTTTTGTGAATGTAATGATGTTCTTGTATGCAGGTTTATCCTTCTTCATCCCTTCATCATCAGGTATGGCTATACTGACCATGCCTATCATCGCTCCACTTGGCGATGTGGTAGAAGTGGGCAGAGAACATATTATCAATGCCTATCAATATGGAATGGGTTTAATGGCATTAATCACGCCAACAGGTTTGATATTAGCGTCCCTTGCGATGGTCAATGTAACCTATGACAAATGGCTAAAGTTCGTGATGCCGCTATTAGGATGGCTTACTGCTATTACTATGGTCGTTATGACTTTCCTTGTCTATGTCACGTAATCAAACTCATAGTCTTGATGCTAGCAAACGATTTGTTACAAGAGAAGGCTAAGTTTCTACCAAATATTGACTTCAGGAGAAATGTGAATGCTGAATTTTTCAAATACCGCAGTCTGGACTTGTTTTGAAAAATTCAGTATTTCTTCTCCTGTAGCATTTCCATAATTAACTAAGACTAATGGCTGGTTTTTGAAGCATCCTGTATTGCCGTATCTCACGCCTTTAAAACCACACTGATCGATGAGCCATGCAGCAGGGATTTTTACTTTGCCGTTTGGTAGAGAATAAGATGGTGCAGCAGGGAATTTTTCTTGTAATCGAGTAAATGTTGCCTTAGAAACTTCTGGATTTTTAAAGAATGAACCAGAGTTCCCTAGTTTGGCAGGGTCTGGAAGTTTGGACTGGCGAATGGCGATGACTGTTTCGCTCACGTCTTTTATCGTAGGATAATGAATTGCTTTTTTGTCCAATTCTGTTTGAATAGCTCCATAAGAAAGATTCAACTGATGAGGTGATTTCGATAATCTGAGATAAACTCTGGTAATACAAATCTCTCCTTTCAATTCTTTTTTGAATACACTGCCTCGATAAGCAAATTTACATTCTTCCTTAGAAAAAACCAATTCTTGTTTCTTGTCAAAATGTATGGCATTCAATCCTTCAAAAACATCTTTTAATTCTACGCCATAAGCACCTATATTTTGAATAGGTGCTGCTCCTACTGTTCCTGGAATCAATGACATGTTTTCTATTCCGCCATAATTATTATCTACAGCCCACACCACGAAATTATGCCAATTTTCACCTCCTCCTATTTCTAATAACACGGAATTCTCATCTTCAGATACTACTTCTATTCCTTTGATTTCATTTTTAATGACGATGCCATTAATATCATGCGTCAATAATAAATTACTACCTCCTCCTAATATTTTTATTTCACTAGAATTATATTTATTTAATAAATCAAACAAATCATCCTCATCTTCAATTCTAGTAAATTCTTTGGCATTTACATCTATTCCAAATGTATTACAATCTATTAATGATTGATTTTTTTGGATTTTATTTTCAATATTCAATTCTAATATTTCGTCCAATTTATTCATATCACTAAATAGTGGAATATTTTCTTTTTCTAGGCTTTCTTTATTGTAATCATTTACTAAGCCATATACATCAAAACCGCCTGCTTTAGCTGCTTTCACGCCAGAAGGACTATCTTCTATTACTACACATTCACTAGGTTCAAAACCCATTTCTTTAGCTGCATGAAGAAATATAGCAGGATTAGGTTTCCAAATTTTAATATCGTAACAACTAAATATTCTTCCTTCAAATTTATTGATTAAACCTGTTGTAGTCAGGTTTAATTTAATTTTATTCGCAGGTCCACTAGAAGCTACGCAATAAGGGATATTTATTCTATTTAATAATTCGGAAACACCTTTAATGGGCTGTATATTTTCAGAAAAAGCCTTGAAAGTTCTGTCTCTAAATTCTTCTCCAAAATTATTAGGTAATTCTTTATTGATTTTTTTTTCAATAACAGTCAACCATTCTGCGAGTGTTTTTCCTACAAAATTTTGGAGTGCGAAATCTAGTGTAATATTGGCTCCTTGTTCATTTGCCATTGCCACCAGTATTGTATTCGCAATAGTTTCGCTATCTACTAATACGCCATCGCAATCGAAAATAATGCATTTGTATTTCATCGGAAGGAAGGGTAGATTTATCACTGTTTTCTATTAGTTCGAGGTTGCACCTCGAACTAACCTAATTATTAATATTCCTACTCCTTATTCGCCAACTGACCACAAGCAGCATCTATATCTTTACCTCTTGATTTTCGTACAGTAACTGCTACTCTATGATCTCGTAGATATTGGGCAAAAACATCTATTCTATGCTCATCAGATTTTTCAAAATCTGCTCCATCTATAGGGTTATATTCTATGATATTTACACGAGCAGGAATTCGTCTGCATATTTTCACGAGGTTTCTAGCATCTTCCAAAGAATCATTAAAACGTTGGAAAGCAATGTACTCGAATGTAATCCTATTCTGTGTTTTTTGATAAAAATAATCTAATGCTTCTATTAGCACTTCTAGATTATTTTGCTCATTAATCGGCATGAGTTCATTCCGCTTAATATCATCTGCAGCATGAAGTGAAAGTGCTAGATTGACCTTGGAATTATCATCTGCCAGTTTTTTAATCATCTTGGCGATGCCTGCTGTACTTACTGTGATCCGTTTAGGAGACATATTCAATCCATCTGGCGATGTGATATAACCGATACTTTCCATCATAGGTTTATACGCCAAAAGTGGCTCACCCATGCCCATGTAAACGATATTCGTCAGTGGATGTCCAAAGGTTTCTAGCGATTGTTGATTGACCATAGCTACTTGATCGTAAATCTCAGAGGCGTCCAGATTACGAACTCTTTTCATTTGTCCAGTAGCACAAAATTTACAGGTCAAACTACAACCTACTTGTGAAGAAACACAGGCTGTAAAACGTTTATCATCAGGAACAGGAATCAGTACGGATTCTATCAAGTGACCATCATGTAGGCGGTATCTTGATTTGATCGTGCCGTCATTACTTCGCTGTACCTTATCTTCTGTTATGGCATTGATGACAAAGTGAACCTCTAAATGTTCTCTTAGCTTTTTGGAAAGATTAGTCATTTCCTCAAAAGAAATTGCACTTTTCTGCCAGAGCCATTCGTATACCTGTTTAGCTCGGAAAGCAGCTTCGCCCATTTCCTTAAAGTAATCTTTCAGCTCTTGGAGCTTAAATTTCCGTATGTCTATTTTCTGTTCCAAATTAATCTCTGCTTCTAGCGTAAAGTATTCCCATTCCAAAAACGCCTATGATAAAGAAACCTACAGAAATAAACTCTGCCTGTGTCATTCCCATCCAAAACTCATCATTGACACGGATTTTTTCTATGAACCATCTTTCTATTCCATATAATGACATGTATAGGAAAAAGAGGATGCCAGGAATTAGGATTTTTTTTCTCAATACCATTAATAAAAAGAACGTACCAGTGTACATGAAAAATTCATATACAGAGGTTGGATATACTTTGTAGCCTAGTTTATAATGATATTTACAACCATCACAATCTATAGACACTGGATCTGGAGGAATCATTCCTGACTGTGCTCCAGTTCTCCCCATATTTACGTCCCTTGGATAATCCATAGACCATAACCAATCTGGCAAAAACCACCATTCTGGTTGTGCTGCAGCTTGGATCCCCCAGTCACCATCTCCTGAAAGGTGGCAACCTAAACGACCTGTTCCCATCGCAAGAATCATGGCTGGAGCAGCTACGTCCATTGTTTTTAGTACAGGCATTTTTACTCGCTTCACATAAAAAGAAACCACTGCCGCACCAACTATTAAACCTCCATATATCGCTAGACCACTACCAGATAGTAATTGATCCCAGAATTCATCCATAGAATCCATCTCTCCTATGGTTTCAAACATAGCAAATATCTTAGCTCCTAAAACACCACTTACCCCTGCTAAAATAATGATATCTCCTACCCTATCGGAAGGTTTCATCATATAACTTTGCTCTAATGGTTTAACTAATTTTTTACGATTCTTATCCCAATAATAGATACCTCCTAAAAGTAATGCTGCCAATATCCCATACAATAAATCTCCATCTAAAGAGAACAATACCTTTACAGGATCTGCCTTAAATAGTTCAAAATTTCGTTGAACATGGAAAACTTTAAAACCAATAATGAAACCTGTAGCAATCCCTGGCACAACATCCTTCCATGTAGGAGCTGCACCTATAACTTGTGTTATTTTAGTAAATGAATCTTTATATGGACCATCTTCTATAACTTCCAGTCTTTTGAATTCCCTATATACTATCCAACCTGCCAATACCAAAGAAGTAGCCAACAATAGACCAAAGGTCTTGAATATAGCTAGCCAGTTATCGTATTCTGTACCAATAAGATCGTGAAAAAAATAGGATAAATCAGGATACATAAAAATAGATATTAAGATTTCAAGACATTGAGATAATAAGAAAAAACTAGATTCTCATTATAGTACTACATTATCTTTCTTTTATTTTAATAATTGATTTGCAAAAATAGGCTAATTCTAGTTATAATATGCACCAGTATTCGAAATTTGTATGATGAAGGTAGCTTTTATGCATTATTATCAAATAAATCAATAATGATATAAGGGACGAGAAACAAATAAACGCTACATTTTAACTTGCCTTTTTGTTTGCTAACTTCGTTGAAAATACTCGCCATAGCTACGGCTATGTCTGCGTTTTTCGCCTTATTAGTAAGCAAAAATCCTGCGTTATAAGTTGTATCGTTTATTTATTTCTCATCCCTAAAACGTAAAAAAGGGAATTACGATATCGTAACTCCCTTTTTTATTAGACAAATAACAGTTTTATTATACGGTCATTACCTCTTTCTCTCTATCATCTGCCGCTCTATCAATCCTTGCCGTAAAAGAATTAGTGAGTTCTTGAGTTTCTTTCTCCATATCCTTACCCATATCTTCTGGATAGCCCTCTTTCACTGCCTTCTTGATTTCGTCCATGAGATCACGTCTGGCATTTCTTACACTTACCTTTGCTTCTTCAGCTAATACCTTTAACTTCTTTACCATATCCCTTCTTCTTTCCTCTGTAAGAGGCGGGACACTGATACGGATAATTTCTCCATCATTCTGCGGATTGAAACCCATATTAGCTTTGATAATCGCAGATTCGATAGGCTGTAGTGCCGATTTATCCCAAGGTTGAATTATGATTGAACGAGCATCTGGCGTTGTAATATTCGCCATCTGAGCGATAGCTGTCAATGTGCCATAATACTCAGCCATGACGCCATTGAATACAGAAGGAGATGCCTTTCCCGTTCGTACTCTACTCAATTCTCTTCCTAATCTATCCACTGCTTCTTGCATGGATTCCTCTGCTGCTTCTCTATATAAATCTAATTCTTCTTGCATTGCTATTTAAATTGGCTTGTTGGCGTATTAGCTTGTTGAATTTTTAGGGGTATGCAGTATTTTTTATGTTACCATAAAATGCAATTAAATACGATACTATCTATCCCTATAATTAACTAATCAACTCATTCAACTAATCAACCATCTAACTTTAAGACCCGAAAATAAGAAAACGTAACAAATTTATTAACAGTTAAGCTAAAAAAAATGCGGTAGAGTCTAAATTATATCTATTCTACTAACGTTCCTACATGCTCTCCATGTATAATTCTTTCCAAATTTTCCTTCTTATTAATATCAAAAACAATAATTGGAAGATTATTTTCTTGGCAAAGTGTGAACGCTGTCATGTCCATTACATTCAAGCCCATACTAATAACCTTAGCAAACGATATTCTATCAAACTTGGTGGCAGTTGGATCTTTTTCTGGATCTGCTGTGTAGATACCATCTACTCTAGTTCCTTTTAAAATCACATCTGCATTGATTTCATTGGCACGCAAAGCTGCTGCAGAATCTGTAGTGAAATATGGACTTCCTGTACCTGCTGAAAAGATAACTATTCTCCTCTTTTCTAAATGTCGAATAGCTTTCCTTCTGATATATGGCTCTGCTATCTGCTCCATTTTAATAGCAGAAATCAAACGAGTATATAAACCTAATCCTTCCAAGGCACTCTGCAAAGCCATTGCATTGATTACTGTAGCTAACATTCCCATATAATCTCCCTGTACTCGTTCTATACCTGAATCTTTAGCCTGCAATCCTCTGAAGATATTTCCTCCTCCTATCACTATAGCTATTTCCATACCAGAATCAGATAATTTCTTGATTTGATTTGCGTAATGTTTTAGCATTTTAGGATCTATCCCAAACCCTTGTTCGCCCATGAGGGATTCCCCACTCAATTTCAATAAAACCCTTTTATATTTTAATGACATATGTTGTAGTATTAGTTCTATTCACAAATATATTTAAATTACGTCAACATCGAAAGTTTTAAAAAATTTTGATGTTTTGCCAGACGAAAATCCTAGGCTTGCTTAAACAAAACTTTAGTAATCTCGACGATTTCTAATTTGCCTTGTTCTTATTTCAAAAAAAAAGCGAAATCATAAATGATTTCGCTTTCTTAGTATTGATAGGTTATTAACCTAATCTAACGTGTTTGAACTCAGTAACAGTCAATTTGGAATCAAATGTCTGTAAATAAGCTTCTACACTTAATTTGTTATTCTTTACGAATGTTTGCTTCAGTAGTGTATTCTCCTTAAAGAATTTATTTAATCTACCTTTCGCAATTTTTTCAGCCATCTCAGCAGGTTTCCCTTCTACGATTGCCTTTTCCTTTCCTACGCGAAGTTCTGTTTCTACTACTTTAGCAGGAACATCAGCAGCAGTCAATGCGATAGGCTTCATAGCAGCTACTTGCATGGCTACATCTCTACCTGGCTCTACTAAATTAGATCCTTCTAGATTCAATGCAATCAATACACCTGCTCTGTTACCCATATGAATATAAGGAAGTACCTGACCTTCTCCAGCAGCAGTTTCGATCTTAGCATACTCAGCTACTTCTAGCTTTTCTCCTAATACGCCTGTTTGCTCTATAATCTTTCCGGATACAGAAAGCTCTTTATCATATGGAAGTACCAATAGACTAGCTAAATCAGCAGGAAGGTTCTTCAATGCGATTTCAGCTATAGAATTAGCTAATGCTACAAAACTTTCAGTTTTAGCAACAAAATCTGTTTCGCAACTTAACCTAATAACAACGCCATTATTACGATTAGAAGAAGTCAATGCAATAACTGCACCTTCCTTAGCTTCACGATCTGCACGTTTTTCGGACATTTTCTGTCCTTTTTTACGAAGGTATTCGATAGCACCATCGAAATCGCCTCCTGATTCTGCAAGAGCTTTCTTACAGTCCATCATACCAGCACCCGTCATATCACGGAGCTTTTTTACGTCGGCAGCGGTGATTTTCACGCTCATTTTCTAAAATATTTAAAATGAATGTTATATAATATATGTACTTCTATAGAATCTCAACTTATTAGTTAATCGTTCAAGTAAAGTACAGATAATTTATTTTTTAGCAGCAACCTCTGGCTTACTCTTACTCTTCTCACGCTCGTCTAATCCTTCTTTAATAGCTGCTACCATGTAGTCAGTTATCATTTTAACGGATTTAGATGCATCGTCATTAGCAGGGATAGGGAAGTCAACCAAACCTGGGTTTGAGTTAGTATCCACCATTCCGAATGTACGAAGTCCTAATTTACGAGATTCAGCCAATGCTAAGTGTTCGTGAGTAATATCCACGATAAAGATAGCAGCAGGAAGACGGTTAAGGTTAGCTATACCACCCATTACCTTTTCAATCTTATTTCTCTCACGAGTAAGCGTTAGACGCTCTTTCTTTGTGATAGAAACAGCAGAATCTTTCAACATCTTATCGATGTTAAGCATCTTCTTGATAGACTTACGAATAGTAGAGAAATTGGTCATCATACCTCCTAACCAACGGTCAGTTACGTATGGCATACCAACGCTTCTAGCTCCTTCTGATACGATTTCTCTTGCTTGCTTCTTAGTAGCAACGAACATGATCTTACGACCTGAACGAGCGATTTGCTTAAGTGCGTTCGCTGATTCGTCCATACAAGTCATTGTACGGTGCAAATCTATGATGTGAATGCCTTTCTTTTCCATGAAGATGTATGGTAACATCTTTGGATTCCACTTTTTCTTTTGGTGTCCGAAGTGAACGCCAGCATCCAATAATTCTTTATATGTAGGCTTTTCCATTTTTGTGAAAAGTATTTACTTCTTTTAATATAAATGAGAATAGTAATGATACAATTGTATGATGTACCATTAACGCTTTGAGAACTGGAAACTCTTACGTGCCTTTGGCCTACCGTATTTTTTCCTCTCCACTACTCTTGCATCACGAGTAAGATATTTCTTACTTTTCAATGCAGGACGGAACTCTTCGTTCAACTTCACTAATGCACGGGCTATTCCCATACGTATAGCTTCAGCTTGTCCTTTAAAACCACCACCTTTTACATTAATCTTCAAATTATAAAGGTCTAATACCTCTAGCGTTTGAAGTGGCTCTAGCACTTTATTGCTGATGTGGGTTTGTGGGAAGTACTCTGTCAATATTTTACCATTGATAGAGATACTACCTTCTCCTTTTGTTAGATATACGCGGGCTATGGATGCTTTCCTTCTTCCCGTTGCATTTATCATTTCCATATTCGGTGATAATAATTGTTATTAATCTAATTTCAATTCTTGTGCCTTCTGTGCCTCATGCGGATGTTCTCCACCTACGTACACAAATAGCTTTCTGTAAATAGCACTACCTAATTTGTTCTTAGGTAACATTCCTTTTACTGAATGTTCTACTATAGATATTGGCTTTGATTCCAATACTTGCTTAGCAGTCTTGCTCTTCTGTCCACCTGGGTAACCAGAATATCTAAGGTAAACCTTATCATTCCACTTATTTCCTGTAAGGCGTACTTTCTCAGCATTGATTACGATAACGTAATCTCCTGTATCTACATGAGGAGTAAAGCTAGGCTTATGCTTACCTCTTAGTATCTGTGCTATCTTGCTAGACATGCGACCTAATGTTTGATTAGTTGCATCTACGATGTACCAATCTCTTACTACGTCTTCTTTTCTAGTCGATTTTGTCTTATAACTTAGTGTATCCACTTTTAAACACTTTAAATCGTATGAAATAATTCTTCGCTATTTAAGCGGATGCAAAAGTAGCATTTCTTTATTGAAAAAACAACGAATATTTCAATTATTTTTCACATCAACCTTTATAACTCCTTGATAAACAGTAAAATTTTCGCACAAATTTTAAAAACATACTTAAAATAAGGGAAAAAACGTATTCATTTTTAGCTAAGTCTCGCCAAGGTTATAGCATAAGTACAAGCCATCAACGACTATTTACCTTACAAAGCATGAAAAGAAGGAATTATTGATAAAATGCACTTATAAATAGTTTACATCAAATTTATATAAATATAATTCTAGCTTAGAATTATACAAATTTTTCTTACAAAGTAGATATTCGTGAATTTTATCTACAAATCAATATGCTTAATGATAATACAAGCTATTCTAAGCTTATTTTTAAAAATAAGCATTTGTAACTCGCCCTATTTTACTTCCACTCCTCCCGATTTCCAATAACTAACTCCCAAATTCAATTATAATATACCTAGCTTGTACGAAACACAATAAAAAGATAGTAGTCATATATTCTACCTATAGGTAAACAAGATTCATCGTATTATCACTCAATTCACGCATCACGAATAAAAATATGTATCTCAGATAGGTAAATTAATGTCACAAATTATATACCTTTGTTAAGGTACAGTTAAAGTTATTGTGACTATGTTTTTTATCAAACAGTGTTGCAATATGTAGCATGATGCAAATGAGCATTTTACACCTATTATTTTTATGTATTTAGTTTTTTTCTATAACCAGATTACCACTAAATACTTAATTAATAGTAACTTATGGAAAAAATGGATCATATTTTGTGTTATACCATATAAGTCCCACATATAGGAATAGCATAGAAATTCAGCTTAAAGAGTATAATTTAACAGCAAATGAACGAAGGAACTAGCAAGAACGAAAACCACATAAAAATACTCGCAAACCAATTTATGGCAATGTCACAAAAGGGAACGGTATGTTTTTATGAGGAAGCGGTAGTAGAAGACTTAGTTGACTACTTCCTAGGAGAGGAAAAAGAGCACATTGCGCTAGAATTGGCTGAGTGGGCAGTTCAGATGCATCCTTACTCTTCTAGTATGCTCCACTTGAAGGCAGAAGTACTTTATCAAAGTGAGAAATACGACCTTGCTTTAGAAGATCTTGATGTTTCAATAGTACTCGATACTAATAATACGGATAGTTTTTTACTGAAAGCGAAGATTTTGGTTGAGATGGGACGATACGATCAAGCTACAGAAACACTATATAGTCTGGAAAGTGGAAATATAGAAAAACATAGCACAAGTAATGTACACCTTTGCTATGCGTCTATTTATGAAAACTTAGATCGACATGATAACATGTTTGACTCTCTTTGTAATGCACTAAGAGTTGACTGGGACAACGAGGAAATATTGGAACGCTTATGGCTTTGTACAGAATTTTGTCAGCAACACCAAAAACATATCGACTTCTTACAGGAATACTTGGATGAACGTCCTTATTCTTCTATTGCCTGGTTCAATTTAGGACATTCTTATTGGCACATGAAAGAGATGGAGAATGCTGCCATATCTTTTGAGTATGCATATATCATAGACAAATTCTTTCATCAGGCATATATAGATGCTGCCGAAGTACTCTCCGAATCGAAAAAATACGACATTGCTTTGAGCTGCTATGAGGATGTATTAGTTCATTATCCTAAAGATGGTGATATATATGTAGGGATAGGAAATTGCCTATTCATGACCAAACAATATGATAAGGCTTTAGATTCTTATAAGAAAGCAACCTACTATGCTCCTAACAATGCAGAGGGCTTTTATGGCAAGGGAATGTGTAATATAGAAATGAATGCTCCTGAACTAGCTTTAAAAGCATTCAAGAAGGCTGTTTTCATTGATAGTAAGCGAGAAGAATTTACAGCAGCATTAGGTGAAGCATATTATAGAATAGGAGATATTGCAGCAGCAGCTGAGGCTTTCAATAGAGCGGTAGAACTCGCTCCTGAAATGAGCGAATATTGGATTAGGAATATTACATTCTTAATGGATGAGAACAGGTTTGACGAAGCATTGGACAATATACAAGGAGCTTTAGAGAATACTTATGGTACCGAATTAAAATATTGTCAAGCTGCTTTCTACTTCAGAACAGGCAATAAAATTGAAGGAATGGCTAATTTAGAAGAAGCCATACGGGAAGATTTTAGTTTATTTGATCTTTTTACAGAATTATGTCCAATGTTGAGCCAAGACAGTGAAATAATTGCTCTTACAACAGCTTACCGTTCTTAAAGGAGATGTCGAGATTTTAAGATAAAATCTCGACATCTTAATTTCACAATAGAATCATTTAAAATTGAGGTACTGACTGATTAGTGAAACGTATTTAATAAATTGAGTCAGAATGGGTAGTAATTTTTTCTTCTAAAGAACAAGCATAATGGCTCAGATTATTGAATTCGTTTCACTTAATACCGATTAGTATTAGATTCTCTTTCTTTAATTAGTTCGCTTACCAAATGTCCATCGATACGCAAACCTTCTATATTGCAATCCTGTATCTGGACTCCTAATAAATTTGATGACTTCCAAACACTCCTTGAAAAGTCGCTCTTAGTAATTCTAGCCTCTCTACAATCAGAATCCTTAATTTTTAATTCCTTAATTTCAGATTCGACTATTTCTATCTTATGGAAAAGTGCCATTTTTATGATCACTTTTTTTACGATACACTGAATGTACTTGACTGGTTCTAATATGTTATAGTTTTTCTTCTTGTTCATCCTTTTTGGAAATTGGAAACGAGAATTTAGTTATTGGGATGAAAATGCTGTTCATTTATTGGAACCGATAATTTTTATTTCTTATTTCCCAGCCACTGTTTAAATATACTCAATACTTTTTCATTTTGCCAATCTTCTTCGATATTTGGCAAAGCCAATATTTTTTCGAACAATCTATCCTGTGCTTTACCTTCTTCTAATGCCTCATTATAAGGAATATGACTGAATGTAACCATAGAATATAATGGCAAGAAATCTTTTGGATATTCCTTAGTAAGCCAAGCAGCTATTTTCTTTCTCAATAAGAACATTGGATCGCCTACCAAATCTCGCATTTCTACAAAATTCCTCATCGCCAAATCTGCTATTGCATTGGCATCTGCTACACGAGTATTGCTGAATTCTTTTAAAGTTGCTTTCCAATCCTCATTATGAGCATCCGCCATTTCATCTAATACGGTACAGTCCTCAAAACCTGAGTTCATTCCTTGACCATAAAAAGGTACAATACCATGTGAAGCATCTCCAATCAAAAGTACCTTTTCGTTCATTTGCCAAGGATTGCAACGAATCGTAACTAATGATGCTGTAGGATTTCCTTTAAAATCTTCTAATAAGGTAGGCATCATTGGAACAGCATCTCCAAAGTAAGCATGGAAAAATGCCATAATTTCATCATCCCTCTTTAAGTTTTCAAAAGACGCTTTTCCTTCGAATGGTAAGAATAATGTACAGGTAAAACTCTTATCTGGATTAGGCAATGCTATCAACATGAATTCGCCTCGTGGCCAGATATGAAGAGAATCTTTATCCATCGCAAAATCTCCATCAGCAGTAGCAGGAATCGTCAATTCCTTATAGCCATCAGGTAGATAATATTGAGAATAATTGAAACGATCTGTTCGCTGCATACTGCTTCTTATAGCAGAAAATACACCATCTGCACCAAAAATAAAGTCTGCATCAGGAGTTGATGTTTCGCCAGTATTATTGTTTTTAAAGGAGATTTCGCTATTTTTCGTATTAATGCCTTTGCAACTCATATCAAAGTGCAACTTGACATTATCATGGCTTTCTGCAATATCCATGAGTTTGCGATTCAATCCTGCACGAGAAACAGAATAAATAGCTTCGCCTTCTTTGCCATAAGGCTGGAAGGTCAATTCGCCAGAAGTGCTGTGCATCATTCTACCTTTCATCGCCAAAGCTTCTTTCATCACTTCATCCTTGATACCCGCTTTCTCTAAGGCTTTCCATCCTCTCGTACTCATCGCTAGATTAATGGATCTTCCTCCATCACTAGTTAGCTTTCGCATATCTGGTCTTCTTTCATACACTTCTACTTCATAGCCTCTTTTTGCCATGAATACCGCCCATAAAGAACCAACTAAACCTGCTCCTGATATAATAATTTTCTGTTTCATTCTTCTTTATTAAGTAAATATAGAAACCCTAAGATAAAATTGTCAATGCTAAGAATTGTGTACCAAAACCTATGAAAAAGCCTCCGTATAAATCCATTGGCTCGTGTGCCCCTAAGATTAGTCTGGATGTACCTACCATTCCACAAATGATAATAACAATCATGAGTAAAAAGTTCATACTCATGCTTATACTTCCTATATTAAAACTACCATAACTAAAATACATCATGATAATGATTATCATTCCTAAAAAGCCTCCTATTCCTATTGCATGAAGGCTTATTTTGGAAAAGACATTGATAAAAAAAGCAATACATAATCCCATTGTTGCTCCTACTATGAAAATCGTGTAGGCATTAGGAATAATAGAACTTTTATAAAAATTATAGCTCATCCAAAGGTAAAGGACTATCGTAACAATGAGTGGTCCAATGCGTTCTTGGCGATCTTCCATCTCTAGGGTTTGTATAAACCCCAATGACTTCATCATAAATACAGCGAAGGCAGGTAAAAAAAAGGTGGACATAAATATCCGGAGGATAAACACTACGTTATCCTTTGCATCATGCACTCCAAACAAATAAGGATTGATGAATGAAAGTAAAACAGCAATGTATGTCATCACAAAAAGCGGATGAAATACAAAGGAAACAGCATGTGCTATGATTCTCATTGGTCGATACAGTTAAAGCTAAGGAATCAATTTCTATTCCTTATACCACAAAGGTAAACCATTAACGGAAATATTGGATAGCTAAATTATAGCCCTTTACTCCCAAACCCGCAATAATTCCTACACAATGTGCTGAAAAATAGGAATGATGCCTAAATTCTTCTCTAGCATGGACATTAGAAATATGAACTTCTAGTACAGGCGTACCTATAGCTGCTATGGCATCTGCTATGGCAATTGAGGTATGTGTGTATGCTCCACCATTCAGCACTATGCCATCATAATCGAAACCTACTTCATGTAGTTTATCCAAAATAGCTCCTTCATGATTGCTTTGAAAGTATTCCAAATTCATGTCAGAAAATTTTTTTTTCAACCTTAAAAATACATCATCAAAGGTATCTGAACCGTATATTTCAGGTTCTCTTTTTCCTAATAGGTTGAGGTTGGGGCCGTTGATGATAATGATATTTTTCATGATGTGCTACTCCTTTACTTTTTCTAAAAAAGTCTGTGTTCTCAAAATCGCATTTTCTCTGATGTTAGCATAAAAAAGATTAAAATCGCCTACGTGATAATTTCTCATCTTTACGAATGCACTACCAAAGAATTTAGGTTTTTTAACCCATAGTACGCCATCGTGTACTTGTGCATCTACGAGTTCTTTTTTTACCCCTTTTTTGAAATTATATAAAACTGCTCCCTTATTCAGTGAGGCTGCTGCATAAGTGGTATCAATCGTCCAGTTAAGTGGATTGGTGACTACGTAGTTATTTCCTGCTTTGTGACTTCTTGGCAAATAATCTTTTTCCCATGTTCTCCATGTACAAAAACATCCTGTTTCTTCTGGGGTTTCACAGGGTTTTAATTCTTTGAAATAATCTTTAGGCACTTCGATTCCTACAGTGTATGCTGCTACTAGTTGTTTTCCCAATGGTTTTCCATCTAGGAATTCTTTCATCAATGGCCCAGCATGCGTCGTGCCTTGACTATGCGATGCAATGATAAAGGGTCTGCCATTATTATAATTATCTAAATAGTATTGGAAAGCTGCTTTTACGTCTGAATATGCTAAAGCAAATGATTTCTTATTGGCATCTCTATTATTGGTAAAATAGGCGTGAAGATGTGCTTGTCTATATCGAGGTGCATATATTTTTCCTGCACCATTGAATATACTTGCTTGATTGAGAATGGCCGTATCATCCACTTTTTTGTTGAACTCAGCATTGTCTACTGGAGCATTCCACTGATCTTCGTTTTTTTTGCCCGTATAAATGGTAGGATATATAAAGAATACATCTACATCTGAATCTGCTTGGTTATCTTGATAAAGATTGCCAGGTGTGCGATCGGCATTATCTTCTTTTTCTGGATGTGCCGCCCAATATTCCATTTGAGTGTAATCTGGAGTGGTAGGTATTAGAAAATTGTCATAATCTCCTACTGGACGATATGTTTTTTTGGAACAAGAGGCTAATATCAAGATAGCGAAGAACAGATAAGATGCTTTTATATTTTTCATATGATGATATGGCAATGTGAATTTTTTAAACAGACAAAATATACTAAATGTTGAGCATTTATAAAACGTTGAAAAATGACTAAATGCTCCTACACCAAACATCTATGACAGTCTTAGCAGCTACAAAAATATATTCTCTACCAGCTTTGGTTACCGCTTCTTCTTCTTCATCCATTAAGATATCTTCGAAGAATGCTAATAAATCTTCTTGTCTTGTTCCTTCAAAAAATGGACTGAGGCGTTCTCTGAAATCGCTTTCTTTATTATCTACCAGTTTTGTCCAATTGCGATCTTCTGCATTCTCCAGCATATCTTCAGATGCAGGAGTAGGTTCGTTTCTATTTTCTTTGAGATAAGATTTTCTGACAACCAATATAAGGTACAACAATATATTTCGTTCCTCTTCTGTCAACAAATCAAGGTTTTCAGAGAACAGGTACGCCAACACTACTGGATGCTTCACTTTAAATTCTTCCAAGATTTTTTGATAGCCTTTTTCATCTTGCGAACCTATGGATTCAGCAGCAGCTTCTATTGTTTTTTCTGATATCATTTTTTTTAATATTTCTGATGTTACGCAAAATTATAGATTTTAAATTAAAACAACTGTAATAAGACCTTAGATTTAGATGCTAGATTTTAGAAAATGGCTATCTAGCAGATTTTTTTCAATAAATACAATAATCGAATTCATTGAGTAGAAGCTGTTTAGAAAGTGGTTGATAAGAATGCTTGTAAGTGCTTGTAAGTGCTTGTAAGTGCTTGTAAGCAAATTATTAAATCATTTTTAAACAACTTCGTAATATAAATTCCTAATATAATCTTAAAAAAATGCGAATACAAATTAAAGAAAGTTAATCCGTAATTCATTCATACTTTTGGCATTATCTTAGATGATGTAATAAACGAATGGTTCTATCAACTCGTTCTAATAAATAATTAGATATAAGTAACTATTCAAAATATTCATATGAGCTTGTTATAAAATAAGCTCATATCAAACCAAATAGAAAGTTTTATGAAGCGTCTATCAATCCTTAGTTTTTTGTTCCTTGCTACCGCTGCATTTGGCATCAGTACGGGATCCGCCCAAGAGAACAAAGCATTAAAGAAGTTTTTAAAAAAAGAATATCCTTCTGCTGAGATGGTGGAAGAAGGATTACACTATGCCATAGAAACTCCAGGAAAAGGGATAAAACCTAAAAAGGGGGACTATGTGATGGTGGAATTTGAAGGAAAAAGATTGGATGGTACTGTCTTTGATCGCTCAGAGGATGAGCCTTTTGTGTTTCAATTGGGACAGCGACAAGTCATCAGAGGATGGGATAAAAGTTTGGAATTATTTTCTGTAGGAAGTCAAGTGAAATTATTCCTTGCTCCTGAATGGGCCTATAATAAAGTAGGCGCAGGAAAAATGGTTCCACCCAATACTCCTGTGATGTTTGATCTTCGTATCATAAAGGTTTTGGATGACAAGGCTTATGATGCCTATATGGTAGAACTGGAAAACAAGGAACGTGAGCAGTATGAAGCTATGATAGAAAAGCGTTTCAAAGCAGATAAAATATCTATTCATGAATATTGTACGAAAAATAAGATCAAGGTAAAACGTACTCGATCTGGTGTAAGTTATCAAGTAACTAAGAAAGGAAAAGGTACTTATCCTCAAGTAGGAGAAACAGCCGTTATTCAGTATAATGGTTATTTTTTAGATGGGACTGTATTTGAAAAGAATACGGAGAAGAAGCCTTTTTCATTCATCGTTGGAAAAAATAAGATTATCAAAGGACTGGAAGAAGCCATCGCTTTCTTTAATAAAGGTGCTGAAGGTTTCGTAGTTATTCCTTCTAAATTAGCTTATGGTCCAATGCCTATAGATGAAGAAAATATTAAGATTCCTCCTCATTCTGTGTTGATATTTAAGATCAAGATGTTGGATATTCAGATGAGTAATAAATAAGTTTTATAGAGACGCAATATTTTGCGTCTTGCCAGACAAAG
This sequence comes from Maribacter sp., assembly GCA_051275765.1. Classification (GTDB taxonomy): domain Bacteria; phylum Bacteroidota; class Bacteroidia; order Chitinophagales; family Saprospiraceae; genus JAHDCE01. The sequence goes on from JBNMOV010000005.1 coordinate 28,769, forward strand.
GCACAAACAAACAATAAAAAACGGGTTCTGTTTCTACTTAGAAACAGAACCCATTTTTATATAACATTGTGGAAAGTAATTTTTATATTTTAGGAGTACCATGATACATGACGATAAATAGCATAGCCATTTTGATGTGGAATGATACTTCTTCGTCGAGTTCGTCTATGATTTCCCAATCTCTAGGATCGTTTTCATAAGTAGTGTACATTTCGAATTTGCCATAAGTATCGCCTTGCAATTCCCATTCTTCGAGCTGGTTTCTGTATTTGCTTTTTAGTGTGAATGTCTCTCCTCCTGCGGAAATACGCCATTCTGTGAAATCATTGCTCCACTTGGTTCGCATCGTGATGATTTCGTTTCCGCCACGAAGTTCCCATTGGCTAGGATCATTGTTCCATTTTTGTTTGATACTGCCAGATTCTTCATCTAGCCTATAATCCCATTCTGACCAATCATCCTTACTCGCCCAACGAAGTTCTATTTCACCTTCTTGTTCTTCGTCTGTAGTATAGATCACCCATTCCTTATAAGAATCATCCCAAGCTGTTGATATACCATATAATTCTATTTGGGCATAGCTTGAAATTATAACAAAAAACAAGATGGATATACTCAACAAATATTTCATTAATAATTAAAATTAGTGATTAAAACTTAGTTCCTCGTTCCTTGACAATGCTCTTTTTTCAATTCCTCCAGTTCATTTCCATAAGACTTAGAAAATCCCTTTTCTATCCCTTCATCTATATCATCACAGGCATTGAAAATATTTCCTTTTTCGAGATAAATCAATGCTCGATTTCTATATGCATATGGATTTATAGAATTTAACGATATGGATTTATTTATATTTTCTAAAGCTTCTTCTAATAGTCCTATTTTCATCAAACTATAACTTAGATTGCTATAGCCTAACTCTCCTTTAGGATCGAGTTTTATCGCTTTTTTAAAATAGCTAATGGCTTTTTCATGCTTTTCCATCAATTGATATTTGTATCCAATATTCACATAAGCTGCCACGAAATTAGAATCCAATTCTATGATGTGATTGAGATACATCAAGGTTTCCTCTGGTCTACCTACTTCATCACATACTGCTGCCAAATTATTGAGTACTTCCTTATTTTTACCATCCAATTTATAAGCATTCATGAGATCTTCGTACGCACCTTCATAATCCATGAGTTGTGAACGAGAGGCTCCTCTATTAGAATAATAAAGGGCTTTTTCCTTGTCATTATCCGCATATTTAATGGCTTGTCCAAAATCTTTTACTGCCAGTTCAAAATACCTCACGATTTCCATGACTCCTCCTCTCATATTATAAATAGCGGATTTATCTGAAAACAGATCCACTGTTTTATTCAGGTAGCCTATGGCTTCCTGTACCCTATCCAATTCAAAGAGAATCGTAATTTTGGATATATGGTATTCTAGTTCCTTGGGGTTTTCTGTAATGGCATTATTGATATTAATGACAGCATCAGAATACCTTTCTTCATCCAAGCAAATGATGCATTCCTTGAAGTACTTAGCAGCTTTTTTCTTTTGTTTTTTAGAAATTTTCTGACAAAACAAGAAGCAGGGGAATATTAAAAAACAAAACAGAAATAGGGTTCTCATTCTAGGGTTTTTTATCTAAGGGAGTAGATAATTAATAAAGTATTATTTTTTTCAACTATTTATAACACTTTGAGTTTATTAAAAGCTGCTTAAATTTTGTAACAAAATCTTAATGAAAATGTTGGTGTGGCATCGAGTTCGTTCTTTCCAATAAGTCTTCACTACATGAAATTAATAAAGAATCGCTTTTAATTATTTTAATGAGTTCGTTGACTATTTTATTCTCTGAATATTGGCTCATTTTGAATTGTCCAATGCTTCCTTTTCCAAACAAAAAGCCAAAATCAGGAGAGATGACTGTAACATTACAGCTTCTCATATATTCATCTACTTCTTGTATTCTATATACTTCATATTCCTTTCCTTCTACGAAATAAGCTCTACTTTCTACCTCTCCAGGCAAGGTATCTGTGTGGAAATATTTTGCAGTATCCACCGCTGGGGAAAATGCCGTGAGATGCTTGATACAAGTTTTATTTTTCGTATCAATTTCTGTGAGCTCGTAACGAGTGAGATCATCTTCATCAAATTTATCCACCATTTTGCCTACCAGCCTAAATTTGGCACTATCGTCCACTTCACTGACATATTCTTCGTACTGCTGTACTTCTATCGTATCTCCAAAATCAAAGGCAAGGGAAATATCCTTATATGCCAAATTCCTTATTTCATCTTGAATTACGTTAGCTGCGTCTCGATCGCTAGATTTATCTGTTGAACAAGCTACAAAAAACAAAACCATCATTATTATACATGAATACCTCATATCACTTCTATACCAATTTACTAGGATGCTCAAAATCCTATGTTTTTTAATCAAAATTTCGTTGTGTTTTTGGTTTAGTAACAAAAGTGTTTCTTATTCTTTTCCTAGATGAAAAGAATCAAAAATCACCACTGTACAGCGTTTTTAACGCTACAAAAGCTTGTAAATCCTAAACAAAATAAACTCGCTTTAATAACATTTGTTACTTTTAGCTTCTTTTGCTCCTTAGCTTCAAATATTTATTTTACAGCAGTTTATGCTCAAACAGTATTTTGTTTTTAACGAATTTTCTGCACTACCCGCTAGCGGTTCTCTCATTTGAATGTCTACTAGACATTCATTTCGATTGCATCGAAAATCATTCG
>JBNMOV010000006.1:0-31112 GCA_051275765.1 Maribacter sp.
AAAAACGCAGACATAGCCGTAGCTATGGCGAGTATTTTCAACGAAGTTAGCCAACAAAAAGGCAAGTTAGAATGTAGCGTTTATTGGTCTCAATTTTTTGGTTTAAAACCCCGTACTTTAGTACGGATTTTTATTGTTTTTTATATTTTTTGAATAAATATCAGAACAGGTAGCCATTCAAATTTTATGCAAAGAAATATATGACTGTGTACTGAATTATCTAAAGACGAAAAGAACAATAGGTTCTTTGACAATGTTTTGCATTTCCTTCCAATGTGGCTTTAGCCCATTGTGTCATATATTACTCGAAAACAATGGGTTAAAACCACATTGGATTTTATAAAAGGTGTTGTTTTGCAAAAGTTGTCAAAGAACCGAACAATACTTCGTTACGAAAATACTCGCTATGCTAAGGCATAGCTCCGTTTTTTTGACTTCGTCTAGTACTAAAATTCCTACGTCATTTTTTTATCATTATTTTTGACTCATTAAGTTCTTGGACAAAAGAAAGTTAAGTAAATAAGTTCATTGAAAAATTGATAGAGAACTCATCGTCATACTTTGTGATGATATGATAGAGCTCTTTAATTAAAATGATCATCTATTAGACTTTATTCTAAATAGTTTCGTATAGCTAAAAAATTGTCTTTTCATCCCACTCTGCTTCACATACTCGCCTTAATCCCTTTGGGGATTGCTGCACGTGTTTATTGATTGAAATAAAATCCTGCATTTTATCTCATAAAACCATTTTAGAATTAAGTCTATTGACTAAATTGAACTCATTGCAACTTAAACTATTTATTTGTAAAGATATAGAATCTACTTGTTAATAATTTGGGTTTAAAGAGCATAAAGTGCAATCCAATTTCGTATTATCTGAGAATATATATATATTTGATAAGTTGTTTTAAAAAATGATAAGTTGTTTTACAGATAATATATACTAAAAACCTTATAATAAGAGAGCTGTATATTTTGATACGACTACTTAAATACACATTACTTAATTAAATATCACATCAGCAAAAAACTATGTTTTCCCATTTCCCAAAAATTCTATTAGCCAAAATCAAACGATGATATATTCGCATGAGGTAGGTGTCCTAAGTTTTCATATCTCTTTTAAAGACATGAAATAATAACAGCAAATATTAATTAGAACTTATATTATATTAATTCATTTATTTTACTTAACTATTAACTATGAAAAAGATTTTATTTTTATTTATTGCAGTAGCAATGTATTCATTGAATATATCGGCACAGAGTGATTGTGCAACTGCGACTGCATTGCCAAATTTAGCAGGTGGTGGAAGCCATACTGAAACAGCTATAGTTATCGTAGATGCTACTCTAGGTGGTATAGGTGGTGGAGCAGGTAGTTATGATGCTGCTTGGTTTAGTTTTACACCAACACAAGGAGGCCTGATTGATGTTTCTGCATGTTTAGGTGGAGCTGATACTAGAGTGTATATTCATGACAATTGTGCAGGTCCTTCTATAGCTGATAATGATGATGCATGTGCTTTTGCTCCTGATGGTACAGGTAGTGCATATGCTTCTGCAATAACAGGACAAGCAGTAACTGGTGGTACAACGTACTACATTGAGTGGGATGATCGTTGGGAAGTAGGACCTTTTGATTGGTCAATTACATACACAGCAGTAAATGCACCTGATTGTGCTACGTTAACTGCTCCTGCAGATGCATCAATAGATCAACCAACAGCTTTAGATCTAACTTGGGATGCTGCTGCTACAGGTTCTGCTGCTACCTCTTATGATGTGTATTTTGGAACGACATCTGGAGCTTTACCAATGGTAGGGAACCAAGCAGGTACGACTTATAGTACTACTGGTCTTATAGCAGGAACAACTTATTATTGGTCTGTTAATCCAGTGAATATAGGAGGAACTACAGATTGTTCTGGAACAGAATATTCCTTCACTATAGCTACAATTTTATGTGAAGCTCCTACAGCAGTAGCAGTTTCTGGTATAACTTTAACAGATGCTATGGTTACTTGGGTTGATGGAGCAGGTTGCGTCACTGACCAAATAGTGACTGTAACACCAGCTGTTGCAGGTTCTCCATTTAGTGTTGCATGTGGTGTTCAATCCTTGGATTTAACAGGTTTATTAACAGAAGCTACTTCTTATACTGTAGCTGTAGCGAATAATTGTGGTGCATTGCCTAGTGCAAGTGCTGCATTTGATTCTGGAACTCCAGGAACTGCTTGTGCTACTGCAACTGTATTGCCAGACTTAGCTGGAGGAGGAACTCATTCTGAAACTGCTACAACTATCGTAGCTGGTTCTTTAGGTGGTATAGGTGATGCTACTACACGAAATGCTGCTTGGTTCAGCTTTACACCAACAGAAGATGGTACAATTACTGTATCTTCATGTTTAGGTGGAGCTGATACTAGAGTGTATATTCATGATAATTGTGCAGGTCCTTCTATAACCAGTAGTGATGATGCTTGTCCTTTTGCCCCTAGTGGTACAGGTAGTGCATATGCATCAGAAGTGGCAGATTTAGCTGTGACTACTGGTACAGCATACTACATCGAGTGGGATGATCGTTGGGGCGCAGGACCTTTTGATTGGTCAATTTCATTTTCACCAGCTCCAGTTCCTTGTGTCGGAGCACCTACGAATGCTACTGCTACAGCAACTGGTGGTGGTAATGTATTATTTACTTGGGATGCAATGGCAGATACAGAACTTTACCAAGTGAAGTACAGAGAAAGAGGTACTACTCCATGGACTAGTTTTGGTACAGTTATTACACAACGTAACCAAGTAGGTTTCGATGATAATAAGCAATACCAGTATAAGATGCGTAGAAGATGTGTTGGTGGAGGATGGTCTGAGTATACAGCAGCTGCTATATTCCCAGGTTTCTATTCTAATGATTGTCCTGAAGCGAGTGGTATAGCATCTATTTATTTAGATAATACTACTTTCAAGGTAAGATGGGATGATAATGGAGAAGTAAAAGGTAGAGTTCGTTACCGTGAAGTAGGTACGACTCCTTGGTTGATTAAGTATGGTGTACCAGGTAATAACTATGCATATGTCACAGGTTTAACAGCTGATGCTGATTATGAATATAGAGTAAGAGTAAATTGTGAAGGTGACAACTGGTCTCCTTATGATGCATTATATTTTCATAATCTTGGTTCAGTATCATCAAGAATTTCTCAAGAGTTGACAGGAGTTCGTCTATATCCTAATCCAGCAAGTGATGTATTGAACATTACTTATGATAATGAATTAGGAGCAGAGGTTACTGTTGAAGTATTCGACATGTTAGGAAGAGCTATCATTAGCGAAATTTCTAACAACAATCAAGCTATATTGAATGTTGGTCAATTGAATGCAGGAACTTATATTGTTTCTATCATGACAGATGGTAAGCAATCTATACAGAAGTTTGTTAAGAAGTAATAAATATTATTTCAATGTATTTATGAAGAAGGCGTGGCGAAAGCTACGCCTTCTTTTTTGTGTGCTATGCTACCAAATATTGACTTCCTTTCTATCAGTAATACCAACCCATACCTGAAATTTGCATTAAATTTGGTTCCTTTTTCCTCTATGCTGCGTTATTTTTCTCAGTAATAGCCGTAGCCTATGGTTGAGAAAAATGCCTTGCCTAAGAAAAAAATACTAGAGAATTTATAATATAAATTCCAAACATGGATTGGATAATAATGATGGTCAGGCAGTCAATAAAATAGTCAAGATAACTAATATTTTATTCTAATTATTAGAATAAAATAATGATATTAAGCCCTCGTTACATAGCAACGAGGGCTTTTCTTATGTTATTCCTTTTTTTGTCATGATGTTTTAATCTCCTAATGTAAGAATATTATTTGTTTGCAAATATGTTGTTACGTTACTGATATGTTGTCCTTTATAACTATATGTTGCTATTTTATTTCATATTACATCAGATAATACATATATTTACTATTATGTTAATTTCATTAAAAACGTGACGATATTTACAAATATCCCATATATCAAAATCAAATAATAATGTATTCGCATTAGCGAGTGGCTTAGTGTTCATATCTAATAGATAACGAACAGTAGAAAAATATTAATTAGAACTTAATTATATTAATTCATTTACTTAATACTATTTAACTATGAAAAAGATTTTATTTTTATTTATTGCAATTGCGATGTATTCATTGAATATTTCGGCACAAGATAATTGTGCGACTGCGACTGTATTACCCGATTTAGATGGTGGTGGAACCCACAGTGAAACTGCTACAATTATCACCGCTGGTACTTTAGGTGGTGTAGGAGAAGGAGCAGGTACTTATAGTGCTGTTTGGTTTAGTTTTACACCAACACAAGGAGGCCTAATTGACGTTGCTTCCTGCCTAGGAGGAGTTGATACTAATCTTCATATTTTTGATGATTGTGCTGGACCAATGATTGGTGACGATGATGACTCATGTCCTTTTGCTCCAGATGGTTCTGGTTCTTCTTATGCTTCTGAAATAATAGGACAAGGAGTAGCTGGTGGCACGACTTACTATATTGAGTGGGATGACCGTTGGTCCGTTGGACCATTTGATTGGTCAATTACATTTACACCAGTAAATGCACCTGATTGTGCTACTTTAACTGCTCCTGCTGATGCAGGAATAGATCAAGCAACAACTGTTGACTTGACTTGGGATGCTGCTGTTACAGGATCTGCTGCTACTTCTTATGACGTATATTTTGGAGAGACATCTGGAGCTTTACCAATGGTAGGAAATCAAGCAGGTACGACTTATAATGCTATTGGCCTTTCAGCAGGAACAACTTATTATTGGTCTGTTAGTCCAGTGAATACAGGAGGAACTACAGATTGTTCTGGGATGGAATATTCCTTTACTGTAGCTACAGTTGTATGTGATGCTCCTACAGCTGTAGCAGCTGTGGGTGTAACTGCAACAGATGCAATGGTTACTTGGGCAGATGGTCCAGGTTGTTTAACTGACCAAATAGTAACAATCACACCAGCTGTTGCAGGTTCTCCATTTAGTGTTGCATGTGGTGTTCAAACGTTGGATTTGGCAGGCTTATTAATAGGAGGTACTTCTTATACTGCAGCTGTAACGAATAATTGTGGTTCATTACCTAGTACAGATGTAATATTCAATACATTAGCAATCAATGATTTTTGTTCTGGAGCAATTCCAATTACTCCATCTGCATCAGGAACTGGTTGTACTTCGCCAGCATTTACGCTCCCATTTACTACAGATGGAACAACAGATAGTGGTGTACCAACAGTTTGCTCTGATCCTGGAAACGATCAATGGTTCACATGGACTGCGACTTCAACAGGATTGACTTTCTCATCCCAAAACCCAGGTAGTCCTGGTATTGCTGTCTTTGCTAGTTGTGCTGATGCAGCAGCAGGTACGCAGATTGCTTGTACGGCGACATTCGCTAATGCGGACATATCAGGATGGAATGTAGGAGATGATTTACTGATTCAAATTTATGATTTTGGAGGATCTACTTCAGATGTAGCATTTTGTCTAGAAGAAACTTGTGAAGCAGCTACAGCTGGAGCAGCGTCTGCTATTACAGATGTTACTGCTGATATTACATGGGTAGATGGTTTAGGTTGTACTACCGCTCAAACAGTTACCGTAGTTCCTGCTGTAGCAGGTTCTCCATTTTCTGTAGATTGTGGTATACAGACTTTATCATTGACTGATTTAGATGCTACTACAGCTTATACTGTTACTATAGCCAATGACTGTGGTGCATCTCCTAGTTCAGATGTAGCATTTACTACATTGTCAGCTTGTGATGCTCCTACTGGTATTACTGCTAGTAATATTACATTGACTACTGCAGATCTTGTATGGTTAGATGGACCAGGTTGTACTACTTCTCAAACAGTTACAATTACTCCAACAATAGCAGGTTCTCCATTTTCTATGGCATGTGGTACTCAGATGCTATCCTTGACAGGATTAACAGAAGCGACTACTTACACTGTCGTTGTAGCTAATGACTGTGATGCATTGCCTAGTGCAATGATTACATTTGATTCTGGAACTCCAGGAACTGCTTGTGCTACTGCAGTTGTTCTTCCAAACCTAGCTGGTGGTGGAACACACAGTGAAACTGCTACAGTTATCATAGATAATTCTGGAGGTGGTATAGGTGATGCTGGTGCTACTTATGATGCTGCTTGGTTTAGTTATACACCAGCAACAGATGGTTTAATTACGGTATCTTCATGTTTAGGTGGAGTAGATACTAGATTGTATATTCATGACAATTGTGCAGGTCCTTCCATAGCTACTAATGATGACACTTGTCCTTTTGCACCAGATGGTACAGGTAGTTCATATGCTTCTGAATTGGTAGATCTAGCAGTAACTTCTGGTACGACTTACTACATTGAGTGGGATGATCGTTGGGCTGTTGGTCCATTTGATTGGTCAATTACATTTACAGCACCTGTAGTTCTTTGTGATACTCCACCTTCTAATGTTGCTGCTGAAGCAACTGGAGCTACTAGTGTATACATGACTTGGGATATGGTTCCTGGTACTGCACTTTACCAAGTGAAGTATAGAGAAAGAGGTACTACAGTATGGTCTAAATTTAGTACTGCTTTTACACAACGTAGTATTACTGGTCTTAATGGAAACAAGCAATACCAATATAAAATACGTAGACAATGTGATAATGGAGGATGGTCTGATTATTCACCTACAACTATGTTCCCTTCTTTCTACTCAAGTACTTGTGATGAGCCAACTGGTGTGTCAACTGTTTATCTAGATAATACTAGTTTCAAGGTAAGATGGTATGGTGCAGGAGAAGTAAAAGGTAGAGTTCGTTACCGTGAAGTAGGTACAACTACTTGGTTGATTAGATACGGTTTACCAGGCAAAAACTTTATATATGTAACAGATTTAGTAGCTGATGCTAGTTATGAATATAGAGTAAGACTGAATTGTAATGATAACGAATGGTCTCCTTACAATACATTGTATTTCCATAATCTTGGAGGAGTAACAACAAGAATGTCTCAAGAGTTGACAGGAGTTCGTCTATATCCTAATCCAGCAAGTAATGTATTGAATATCGCTTATGATAATGAATTAGGAACAGAGACTACTGTTGAAGTATTCGATATATTAGGAAGAGCAATTATTAGCGAAATTTCTAACGACAATCAAGTTATATTGAATGTTGGTCAATTGAATGCAGGAACTTATATTGTTTCTATCATGGTAGATGGTAAGCAATCTATACAGAAGTTTGTGAAGAAGTAATAAATATTATTGTAATATATTTACAAAGAATATGTTAGGAAGGCGTAGCGAAAGCTACGCCTTTTTTTTTGGTGTTATAATAAAAATATACTTCTTTTACCAAACAGTAGGAGGTTTTTGGAGTTTTCATTTGTACACTTATTTAAATCCAATACGACATTATAAATTTAGGTATGGATTAGTATTACTTCCGTACCTTGTAATTTTTATTGAAAACTGCTTCTGAAAAAAGAATCTCCTATGGTAAAGATTGTTTCATATAACGTAAATGGTATTCGTGCAGCTTCTAAAAAAGGGCTAGTAGAATGGATAGCGGATAATAATATTGATATCGTTTGTTTCCAAGAAGTGAAAGCTAATGAGGAACAGTTTGATATGACTGCTTTGGAAGAAATGGGCTATAGTTATGGATGGAATAGTGCAGAAAAGAAAGGATATAGTGGTGTAGCTATTTTTTCTAAAAAGGCACCAGATTTAGTAGAAGTAGGTTGTGGTATTGAAAAATATGACAGCGAAGGTCGAATCATCCGAATGGATTTTGGAGATTGGACGATACTGAATTGTTATTTTCCTTCTGGCTCAAGTGGTGATATTAGACAGGCGTTCAAAATGGAATTTTTGGCAGACTTCCAAAATTGGATCAATGAATTGAAAAAAACTCGTCCTCAACTAATCATCGTAGGCGATTATAATATCGCTCATACAGAAAATGATATTCATAACCCTAAGAGCAATAAGAATACCTCTGGTTTCAAACCAGAAGAAAGAGAATGGATGACAGCGTGGCTAGCTAATGGATTTACAGATGCTTTTCGACATATCCATCCAGAAAAAACAGAATATAGCTGGTGGAGTTATAGATCAGCAGCTAGAGCCAGAAATAAAGGCTGGCGGATAGATTATCAGTCAGTATCGAATAATATTAGTGATAAGATTCAAAATGCTGGTCAATATAACGATGCGATACACTCTGATCATTGCCCCGTATTTATGGAGATAGATTTGTCTTATTAGACGCTAGATCGCTTCGCTTCTAGATATTAGATGCTAGACTAAAAATGCTCTGAGAACAAAGTTCTCAGAGCATTTTTCTAGCGTCTAAAAGCGAAGCGATCTAGCGTATAGTATCTTAAATTCCTAGTACTTTCTTCACAAGAGCAGTTACGTCATCAGAATCCTTAGAATGTATGATGTGTCCTGCATTGGTGTTGAAGATATAGTCATATCCGTTTTCTTCGCCTACTTTTTTGATAGCGTTATCTACCTTTTCTATAATAGGTTGCAATAATTCTTCTTGCTTCTTCATGACTTCATTTTGTGCAGCCTTCTGATCATCTTGCAAGCTAGCTTGTCTACGTTGTAATTCAGCTTCTTTACTGCTTTGCTCTACAGGAGAAAGTTTTCCTTCTTGTGCTGCTTTCATAGTTTCGGTATAAAAAGCATCGAATTTATCGATTTTAGAAGTGATTTCTTTTTCTTTCTGGCTACTAAAGGTTTCTAATTGGCTATTAGCAGATTTCATGTCAGGCATCTGTGATAATAGCAAGTCAGAATTCATATGCCCTACTTTTTGGGCTATGGATGATTGTACAGTGCCTATCAATAAAAGCACTACTAAAGGGATGAATTTTAAGTTCTTCATATGTTGAATAGTAATTAAATAATTAATGTAAAAACTGTGTTGTAATAATGTTGAAACAGCTTCTTACCAACAAAGATAATCCCACAAAGATAACATTTCCAACATTTAATGAAAGTTTAACCGATTTAGGAATTCGCTAAGAAGCTGAAAAGAGGCATAATAATTTCAAAAGCTAAACCAGAACAGCTTCTTAGAATCATAGATCGTTTAAATTCTTTCTTCTATCCGTTAAGATAATACAGGACAAGCCCTTACTTTCGTTATTTAAGGGAACCAAAATACATCAGATATGGATGTTATTATTTTTCTGTTGCTTAAATAAACGAATTACCTAGCCCACTAGATTAGCTTAGGAATTTAAATATTCATTTGAAAATCAATTTCTTAATAAGCTCTTATACCAATTTAAATTTATAAAGTCGCATTGGATTTGCTTAAATTCTTGGAATTATATGCGACATTTATGACTTAAATTGGTATTATTATATATCCATCATTTTGAAGCACTTATTGTCATACAAAAATCAAAGCCTTTTTCTACTATTTTGTTGGATGGTAGCTTTGTTATACTCCATGGAGTTTTTGCTGTCTATCTCTATGATAGGCCTAATATTATGTGCAGTATTTGAATGGAAAGATAGACGATTGGGGATTAGGACTAAACTGAAGGAGAATATTCAGAAGTTTACTAAAAATAAGGCATGGTTGGCTATTACGATACCTTTCTTTCTGGTATTATTTACAATGCCTTATTCTACAGAGGATTTCCCCTATTTATTAGAACGATTCAGAGTTAAACTCCCATTTCTGGTATTGCCTTTTGCATTTTTTAGTATTCCTACTTTCACGAAAAGGGAGTATCTACATATTGCCTATATTTTTCTAATACTCTTAATGATTACTTCTGTTGGAGTATTATCCAATTATCTATTGCATTTTGAAGAGATTAATCATCTAATTTCCTTAGGACAACCCATTCCTACACCAAGCAGTCATATTCGTTTTAGCTTAATGGTTGCATTGGGGATATTACTAGGTTTTTCATTATACAGGAAAGAACATTCTTTTCGATTTGCTTGGGAGAAATGGCTGATATTAATGATGAGTTTATCCTTATTAGCGTTTATTCATGTGTTATCTGTGAGGAGTGGTCTCGCTGTATTTTATATGTCCTTTTTTATTCTATTAATACGATATATATTCCTTTCAAAAAGATATATTACTGGATTATTAGCAGGACTATTTCTTTTATCCTTACCTATTGGAGCTTACTATACATTGCCTAGTTTCAAGACCAAAATAGAGTATATGAAATGGGATATGAAAATGTATACAGAAGGCAAAGGCGAAAACTATTCTGATTCAGAAAGGATAAATTCATTGCTCGCAGCAAAATCTATTATAGAAAAGCATCCCATTCTAGGAGTAGGTTCAGGAGATTTGAAGATTCAGATGAAACGACAATATGATGTTCTTTATCCCTCACTAGGAGAAGATTCGAGAAAGATGCCACACAATCAATTAGTGTCCGTTTGGGCAGGGACAGGATTATTTGGTTTGTTGTTGTTTTTGCTAGGGGGTATTTACCCTTTATTATCCAAAAAGAGATATAACGAACCTCATTTCTTATCCATTTGCCTCATTATCCTGTTTTCCTTTATGGTAGAAAATACAATAGAAAATGCGATTGGAATAGGATTTCATTTACTGTTTTTATTAATAGGAATGAATTATCTGAAGAAGGATGAAAAATAAAAAATCCATTAGAATACATATTCTAATGGATTTTTAAGCATCGCAACAGTAAAATTATGCTAATACTGGAACAGGTTTTTCAACAAGTTTAGGTTCTTTACCAAATTCCTTTAATGTCTTCAAGTGCGAAATAACAGCAGTAGTGAACCACTTATTTTCATGATAAGGCAATTCGAATTCCTTTGCTGTTGCCTTCACTATTTTAGAAATATGCTTATAATGAATATGACAGATGTGAGGAAATAAATGATGCTCTACCTGATAGTTCAAGCCTCCTACAAACCAAGAGATGAAAGGATTGTTCTTCGCAAAATTAGCTGTTGTTTCCAACTGATGTATTGCCCAAGTATTTTCCATCGTTCCAGATGGATGCGGTTCGTGGTGAGTAGGACCTTCTACTACATGAGCCAATTGGAAAATAGTCGTAATCAATACGCCTGCTATCATATGCATCAATAAAAATCCTAATAGCACTACCCACCAAGGAATACCTAATAACATAGGTAAAACAAGGATATAGAAGACATAAGAAATTTTAGTAATAGCCATAATCACCACTTCTTGTTTAGGCTTGAATCCACTTTGTTCCGTCAGGCCATTTTTATTATAGAGTTTCAATTGACGAATATCCTTCATCAGAATCCAGCTAATCGTAGCCAAAGAATATAGACCTAAAGCATACCAATGTTGAAATTTATGATATCCTTTGTGCTTACCATGAGGAGATAATCTTAGGAATGGCTTGTCATGGATGTCCTCATCCATTTCGTAGATATTGGTATAAGTATGGTGCAATACATTGTGCTGTATATGCCATGTAAATGAACTGCCTCCTACTGCATTGAGCGAATAACCTATTATCTGATTGACGACCTTGCTCTTGGAATAAGAACCATGATTGGCATCGTGCATAATAGCTAAACCAATGCCAGAAAGTCCTAGTCCCATAGCTGTAAAAAGCAATAAGACAGCTCCATTAGAAATATCTAATGTAAGTATCAATGCTAATGGAACAAAGTACAATGAAAGCATAATGAATGTTTTTAAATACATTCTCATGTTTCCTGTTTTCTTGATATTGTTCTCTTCAAAGTAAGAGTTGACACGACTTCTCATCGTTTTGAAGAATAGATTCTGATTCTTCTTTGAAAATCTTAGCGATTTTGGATTCATAACTACAATTTGTATGTGTAAAAGGGTCCAATCGGGTTATTGGTAGCGGTCTGATTTTACCACGAAGATAAGTCAAAAACGTTACTATTCTTAATTTGGTATGATAAGGCTGTACAAATGTTAGCTTTTTTCATTTGTACAAAGCTATTACTAACGTTTAAACAGTTTTTATTTCTTTTTGTTGAAATCACTCATCGCTCTGCCAACCCCTATAGTACCAAAGGCAAGCACGCATTCTGCAGAATGTGCCAAAACATCTGGAAGGATTTCCCATTCCTTCTTCGTCCACTTTCCTAATACGTAATTGACTTGTTTTCCATTATGGAAATCATCGCCTATTCCTACACGCAGCCTTGGATATTTATTATTACCTAGAAGCAAGTCTATGTTTTTCAATCCATTGTGTCCGCCATCGCTTCCTTTTCCACGCAATCTGATGTTACCAAGATCTAGGTTGAGATCATCTAGTACAACAAGTAAATTTTCTTGTTGTACCTTTTTATTTTGCAACCAATACCGCACAGCTTTACCACTTAAATTCATAAAGGTATTAGGCTTTAATAAAATAAAAATTCTATCCTTAAATTTGAATTCGCAGACTTCGCCATGAGAATCTTGCTCGAATTTCACTTCATATCGCTTGGCTAGATTATCTAGCACTTCAAAACCTACATTGTGTCGGGTTTCATCATATTCTGAGCCTGGATTGCCCAGCCCTACTATTAAATACTTCATCGGATCTGGTTCTTCATTGATGTCTTCCTGCTCTTGATCAGGATAGCCAAATAATCGCTTTATGAATGATAACATATATTTATCTTATACAGTTTTGCAAAGGTAAGGATATTCATTGAATCACTGTTCTATTGATTTTATTGTCAATTATTAATTCTGTTTTCAATCTTTTATTATTGTTGTTTCGTTTGCTAAGCCGCGAAGCATCGCGTTTCTACGTATTTTTTTGGTAAAATTACTCACTCATTAATCATCAATCACTCCAATTATTAATATTGAGTTGTGACTTTTTCTATAAACTGCGTTATGGATTGCAGATGAGACAATTAATGATCATACTATTTTTTTGCATGACTGCTATTTCTTCAAAGGCATTGAATATGTCTGTTGAGAACTGTCTGACTTTTTATGAAAAGCATCAATGTGATTTTGAAACTATAGCGAAAAAGTATAACTGCAATGTAGCAGAAGTGACTGCTGTGGCACTGCCAGAAGTAGCGAGATATATGGAATGGCAAAATAGTTTGGAAAACTATGCACTTTGGAATTTCTATATCGAAGGAGGGAAAGAACAGGCTGATTTTTCTATAGGTTATTTTCAAATGAAACCTTCTTTTATAGAAGAATTGGAATGTGAGATAGTAGAGGATGAATGCTTAATAGAAATGTATTCAGATATTTTGCCTTTTGGAAATTATTCTGAAAAAGAAGCTAGAAAATTTAGACTCGAAAAATTAAATAATATTAATGATCAATTCGAATATTTGTGTATTTATTTTAAAATAATGGAGCATAAATATTCAAATGGTTTTTTAGATAAAAATGAACAAATAAGATTTTTTGCATCAGCATATAATTATGGATTTAATCGAAAAAAAGAAGCTATCATTAAATGGATGTCTGTAAAAGGATTTCCTTATGGTAGAAAATTTAATTTCGAACAAGATGCTTTTGCTGATGTATCAGAATATTTATACAAGAAAATTAAAATCAATGATTGTATGAATTAAACGTTTGTTAGGAACTTAATTTTTATTGCTAAGAAGCACTAAAATTTTTACACTTTTTTTAACCATTGGTATTTTGTGCGACCTACCTTAGAAGGTATTTGAATTCAAATATCTTCTTAAAAATACCAGTAAATTTTCATATATGAAAACGTTACGTTATATCCTGCCAATAGCAGGAATTGGATTGGTATGTCTAGCCACCTTTTTCTTTTTGAATAAAAGTGAGGATGAAATATTATCCATACCTGAAGTAGCACTTATCCAACCTCCTATTCCTGAATTAACTCCTCAGTTTTTAGAAAAAGAATTTGATGCACAAAAAAATATTGTTTGGAATTTTCCAAATAGTACACAAATTCGTATTCCTGCCAATGCTTTAATGGATAAGGATTCTAATGATGTGAAAGGAAAAGTTACTTTGAAATTTAGAGATTATCATAATGCAGTAGATATATTATTGTCTGGAATTCCTATGAATTATAGTGATTCTACAGGTCTTGCTGGGAATATGCAAACTGCTGGTATGTTTGAACTTAGAGTAGAAGTAGATGGAAAAGAAGCGTTTTTGAAAGAAGGAAAAAAAGCTAAAATCGAACTGGCGTCAAAAGTGCCAGACAAAGGTTATAATTCTTATTTCCTAGATGAAGAATCAAGGGAATGGACTTATTTAGCAGCGAATAAAGCTAAAAGGAATAAAAAGAAAGTCGCACAAAAAAAGGTAGTAGAAGAATTGCGCCCAGGTATTCCGTTTCCATTATCTAGAAAATATTTTGCACTAGATTATTGGGTATTAAAAGATACTTATTTTAAGGATGACAGGAAGAAATTTGATGATGTATTATTGAAACAACAATTAGAGGCATATGGCTTGGATTGGTTGAATTCGGTATCATTAGATGGAGTGGATTATAATGGTAATAAAAAACCTGCTGCATTGATGGTTTGGAAAAAAATATCTAATTATGATTTACCTAAATGGGTAGAAAATAGCACAAGTCATTTTACTAAAATGGGTGGCAATAGATATAATATGCGGATTAAATCTGAGAATAAAATAGACAGCACAGATGTTTTGGTAGAACTAGTGATGCCTATTAATTATTTATTTAAATTACCGGCTGAAGAATGGGCAAATGATTATAAAACGGCTTTTTCAAAATTCAGAAAAGAAGAAAAGAGACTAGTAGTGATGTCTAGTTTTATGAGGAATTTAGATTTGAATAATTTTGGTATTTATAATTATGATGTGATCATGAAAGAGGATGAGGTATTACAAGTATCTGCTGGATTTAATTTCAAAGAAAAATTTGATGAAAATGTTTCTAAACCAGATGTTTATTATATACCAGGGACAGGAAGATCAGTAGTAAAATATCCACAATACCAATGGAAAGATTTTCCACTGATGCCAGATAAAAAAGGAATGATGTTC
Source organism: Maribacter sp. (assembly GCA_051275765.1). Classification (GTDB taxonomy): domain Bacteria; phylum Bacteroidota; class Bacteroidia; order Chitinophagales; family Saprospiraceae; genus JAHDCE01. Next base: position 15,073 of record JBNMOV010000006.1, read on the forward strand.
AGTTTATTACCAGGAAATAAACTAGCGATTTATGGCAGAAAGGAATATGGAGATATTGATTTCAAAAAACTGAAAACAGCAGAAAAACCTGCTTTTGAATTTGAAATGATAACCGTAGTTGAGAGTATTACATCCGCTAAAGATTTGGAAAAAGCCTTGTTGAATTAATAGATATTTAGATTTTAAGATGAATAATAAAAACAAAAACGGAATATGGCTTTGCCATATTCCGTTTCAATCTTAAAATCTCAATATTTACTTCGCCAATACTACCTTCTTAGCAGCACGTACATTTCCTTGTTGGATTTCGATAAAATACACACCGTTAGCCAAGCTAGAAAGATTCATTTCTATACGTTGCTTACCATTGTTATTGATAGATTGTTGTACTTGCTTACCCAAAATATCACGAACAGTAATTTGGTAATCCTCATTACTTGAGCTATTCAAAGTCAAAGAAATCATACCAGAAGTTGGATTAGGAGAAACGATTACATTTTCTAATAATTGATTCACTTCTGTATTAGATGTATTGATTTGTGGCAAATCCCCACGAGGACCTTCTAGTACACCTCTCATGATATCCACTTGACCTTGAGTAAAGGTTACTTGACAAGCTTCTACAGAATAATCCATGTAGTTTTCCCACATGTCTAGCATATCATCGACATCATCAGTACAAGTGTTTTTTGTATCTACACAGCCTGTTGCTTGTGAATTATCACCTGCATTAGGCGTATCATCAATTCCGTCATCTACAGTACAGCCATCTGTACCTGTAAATCCACCACCATCGCCCCAAATATGGCGTAATGCTAAATAATGGCCAACTTCATGAACAGTCGTTCTTCCTTCGAATGTAACATCACCACCAAGATTCTCATCATTTATAGTTCTATCTCTACCTCCAAAAGCTGGGTAGTGAATCACCACACCATCATAAGCAGGAGTACTGTTTAATCCTTCTGCTGGCCAGTTATCCAAATCTGGATAATCTGCAATAGCGATAGGCGGAAAAGCATAACCTAATATCTGCCCCAATACAATAGGTCCAATAGCCAATGGCTGTACATTACATACCCAGATATTCAAATGTGTACTAGGATCAGCAGCAGAACTACCACCATTAGCACTATCCTTTAATTTATTATCATCGAAAGCACCAGTAGTAAAATCAATACCATAAGTATCCGTAGTTTCTACTCTTCTGATTTCAACTAGGTCAAATTCGATTTTGGCATCAGCTGCTATATCTGCAAAATCTGCACGAAGATTAGCAAAATCAGGATTTGTAGCTCTGTAATCTTCATTCAATACTGCTACCTGATCTTCGATGCGTTCATCAGAAATATTTTCTTCAGATTCTTTCCACACTACATGCACCACTAAAGGGATAGTGTAAACATCATCTGTTCTACTATAACTAGCACTTTCTGTTTGGATTTTAATTTTTCTAAAAGTGGATTCTACAGCATGGTTATAACCAGGATACTGAGCTTCCATAGATTTTTTCACTAAGCTGTGTCCACAGCGATCACTGTGTACATAATCCGTTTCGTTTTGGGCGGTCAATGAAAATGAGATGACCATTAATAATAAAGGAAGTATAAATTTTTTCATGTTTGTTTAGTATTAAGGGAACAAAATAATAATAATATATGGCTCTGATGGATTCTTATTTCTCCTGTTGGCGTTAAAAAATATTTAGATAGCATAGCTATATAAATATTTTTCGGCTTGACATTAAAAATAATAGTCTCGCCATTTTTCGTGTTTTATTAATTTCCTATTCCCTAATATGAAATATTTTGACAATGTGAAAATACGTTAAAACTCTACCTTATTATAAAAAATCTAAACATAAGGCAACCATTTGTCGGGAATGGTGGGGCAATTCATTGGAAGAATAAGGATGTTTTCCTCCAAAGACATGATTGGCATCTTCTATGATTTCTAATCGTGCAGTAGGGCAGAGTTCCTTCATTTGGTAGGCTGCTGTTAATTTTACAGCAGGATCATCTGTACCATGAATAATGAGCCAAGGCTTCTGCATAGATTTTGCAGCAGCTTCTACATCGAATTTTTCGCCATTCTCCAAAATATCCTCATGTAGCTGGTAATAAAGGGGCATATTCTGCTTAGTTCTGCCATTCATAATATAATAAACGCCTTCTTTTTCCCAATTTTCCAATACTTCTGGATACCTAGTTGCAAAACCCAAATGAGCAACAGAAGCCAAAGTAATCAAACGATGTATTCGAGCATCTCTAGCCGTTTTTACGATAGATAATCCACCACCTCGACTATGTCCTATCAAAGTAACATTATCTAAATCATAGCCATGCTCATCATCCTGTTCTAGCCATTCGAACAAGGTATCAATATCCGCTTCTTCCTTAGTATAGTTATTCTGACCAAATGCTTCCAAATCTCCAAAATCCAAAGGAGCTTCTGGCGTAGTGCCATTGTGCGAGAAATTAAACTTGATAAAGTAAAAACCATTTTGGGCAAATTCCTCTGCCACTAAATGCCAATGCCCCCAATCTTTAAACCCTTTGAAACCATGTACGAATATAATCAAGGGCTTTTTACTGCCATCTTCAATATTATAGGTATCCAATAGTATCGGACGACCATGTTTTCCATCAACCTTTATATCTTTGCGGATGTTCATTTAAATGAGATTTAGACACTAGACCACTTTGCTTCTAGACGCTAGACGTTAGATTTGAAGATGCTAGAATTATTTGATGTTCAAATATAGTCTATAATCACAGAATAACTTTGACTAATTAACTTTTGGAATATATTTATCTAACGTCTAGCAGCGAAGCGATCTAAAAAAATATTCATGACCAAAATATTGAATAGCATAAAGGAACCTATAGCACAGGAACTCAAGGAATTTGAGGATTCCTTTCGTGAGGCGATGAAAAGCGAAGTGCCTTTATTGGATAAGGTCACTGGCTATATCGTGAAACGGAAAGGAAAACAGATGCGTCCGATGTTTGTATTCCTTTGTGCTAAACTGGCAGGAACAGTGAATACTTCTAGCCATCATGCAGCTTCTCTAGTAGAAATGCTGCATACTGCTACCTTAGTTCACGATGATGTAGTGGATGAAGCGATAGAAAGACGTAGTTTTTTTAGTATTAATGCTCTTTGGAAAAATAAAATTGCTGTACTCGTTGGCGATTATTTATTATCAAGAGGATTATTATTAGCTTTAGATAATAATGAATATCGCTTATTGCAAATCCTTTCTCGTGCAGTGAAAGAAATGAGTGAAGGCGAAATGTTGCAAATAGAAAAAGCAAGGAGATTAGATATTAAGGAAGATGTTTACTACGATATTATTTCTAAAAAAACAGCTTCATTGATAGCTGCATCATGTAGTGCTGGAGCGGCTTCCACTACAGATGATGATGAGATGATAGAGAAAATGAGGCTGTTTGGAGAGAAAATAGGAATGGCATTCCAGATACGAGATGATTTATTTGATTTTGGTACAGAAGACGTAGGTAAACCTTTAGGAATAGACATCAAGGAAAAAAAGATGACACTTCCATTGATTTATGCACTTGATAATGCTACAAAATCACAAAAGAAAAGAATCATTAATATCATTAAAAGATACAATGAAGAGCCAGATAAAGTAGCTGAAGTCATTAACTTCGTGCGACATAGTGGAGGCTTGGAATATGCGACTAAAGTGATGCATAGATACAGAGCAGAAGCATTTGAAATATTAGCGACTACACCAGATTGTCCTGCAAGGAAAGCTCTGGAAGATTTAGTTAATTTTGTTACAGAAAGAAAGAAGTAAAACATGAAAGAATCTAATAAGATCAATGCCAGTTCAGCACCAAAACCAGTAGGTGCTTATCCTCATGCTAGGAAAGTAGGAAATCTATTATTTCTTTCTGGAGTAGGACCAAGAGTACCAGAAACAGATGCTACACCAGGAACAGTACAGAGTAAATCAGGTAATTACTTGGAATTTGATTTTGAACAACAATGCCACCAAGTATTTCAAAATGTAAAGATAATTTTGGAAGCATCTGGTGCTAAATGGGAAGATTTAGTCGATGTAACGGTTTTCTTGACGAATATGCAACGAGATTTTCATACTTATAATCGAGTGTATGCTGAATATTTCAAGGATGCGCAGCCATGTAGAACTACACTAGGAATCGTATCATTGCCTACGCCTATTTGTATAGAATTGAAATGTATTGCTGTTGTCAGTTAACAGTGAACAGTGAACAATAATATTTAGATAAAATTGATATACATTTTTTATAAAAATGTAGAGACGTAATATTTTGCATCTTGTCAGGCAAGATCATATAAAAACAACAGCGAACAGGAAATAACCTGAAAACGAACAATTAACAATGAAACCATGGAATAATGAAACCATGAATCAATGAAACAGTACAACAATGGAACAATGGGAATTTGATTTCGAGTGGCTGAAAGTAAAGCATATGATAAAGGATGTATTAGGTAATGATGAATTGCCTAATCTGAATGCCATACTTTTTCTGATTGGAATTCAAGAATGTGGAGTACTCAAAGAAAATTTCACAAAGGAAGAGAAGCAGGATTTAATGCACATAGCAATATGTAGTTTGTTGAGTTTGGATGGGCATTTTGAGTTTGAAGGAAGAGATGCAGATGGCTGGCCACATTACAAACAAATAACGTCAATAGATATAAAAGGCGTAAGGGATCAAGGTCGTTTATTACAAGAAAAAATCATTCAATATTTTAAATAGTATCATCAATGAAACACGGAATATCATTAGTATTATTTGCAGCGATAGCATTGTTTTTTATGGGCTGTGGAGGTTCACAGGAATCCACCTATGATGTCATAGTAGAAACGGATTTCGGTAATATGAAAATCAAGCTCTATAATGAAACGCCTATCCATAAAGAGAATTTCTTGAAATTAACTAAGGAAGGTTTTTATGATGATTTATTATTTCATAGAATCATCCAAGGGTTTATGATTCAAGGAGGAGATCCAGATTCTAGGAATGCTCCAGCGAGTAAAAGATTAGGCTCAGGAGGTCCAGGATATACATTGGAAAATGAAATAGGGTTTCCACATTTCAAAGGCGTATTATCAGCTGCCAGAACTGGTGGTGGAGGAAACCCCGAGAGAAGAAGTAGTGGTTCGCAATTTTATATTGTACAAGGAGGAACCGCTGGAATGGAACAGTCTTTGAGTAGGCAAGAAAGTCGCTTTAAGTTCCAATATACTCCAGAACAAAAAGCACTTTATAAAGAAATAGGTGGAAGGCCAGATTTAGATATGGATTATACTGTTTTTGGTGAAGTGATCGAAGGACTGGAAGTGATAGATAAAATCGCTGCTGTACAAACTGCACAAGGTGATCGTCCTTTGGAAGATGTGAAGATGAAGGTGAGATTGAGGTAGGATTAAAATTATATGCTATTAAATTAACATAACAAGACCTTTGGGAAGCAAACCCCAAAGGTCTTTGTATATTAATGTCTAAATAAAATCAAATATATAATGAAATTAATAGACGTTTTACCTAAACTCAATTCTCTTGAGAAAAATTCATTCATTAAAGTTATCAATGACATCATTAATAATAACCCTAAAAATAGCAAGGGGATTGAAGATATTTTAGATAATGTGAGTGGTTCATTAAAAGATGCAGATGATCAAATTATTACTGAACTTCTAGAATTAGTAAAAGATGAATTTGCAGAATTTCAGAAGCAACAATTTGTCGAAGCATCCTCTCAATTTGATATTCTTATTGATATAATTAGTCGTGATGGTAATTGTATAATGTCTAGGGAATGGTTTTCTAGATTATATGAAAATGAAATAAAGGAAATCAAGTCTAAAATAAGAGTTTTTAAAAGCTATTTTGGAGAGAAAGGTAAACAAATAGACAAAGAAAGATTAAGAGATTATTCGATTTATAAATCTTGTATTGAAACAGCATATATAAATGATGAAGGGAATAATCAAGATTGTAAAATCACTAAAGACGAACAATCCATTTTAATTACATTGGCAGAATCTTTAGAACTTTCTCAAGAGGAAGTGAAATTATTGAATTACCAAGTTGTTCCAATTAATTTGCTTGATGTAGATGATATTATTAAATATCTAAAAAATTTAGGTGTTATTTTTTATTCTAAAAAGGAACATACTCTTTATGTCGCAGATGAAATGGTTCCTATCCTAAGAAGTGTTCGAGGTAAATTTATAGCAGATAAATTCTTTAGAAGAGTATTGAAACATTTTAAGGATAGTCAGATAAATCTTATTAGTAGGAAACACAATATTGATAGGAAATTAAGTATTAGTGAGAAAGTAGACAAGATTATTAGAGAAGGGATAAGTTTTAGAAATGTACTGTTATTTGATATCTATAAAGATGGAATAACAAAGAGCGAAAAAAGAGATTATATAAATGACTTTATAGAAAAGCAACTTAAGTTAGAAACGAAGATGAGAGGCTCTACAGCAGAAGCAAAAATTAATAGCCTCATTCTTTATTTTGACCATTTGGAACAAGACTCAAACGTTAGTATTTCAGTTCATGGATATGATCAGTTGTTGAATGATTTAAGTGTATCAGTAAAAGGTATAAATGCATCACTTAAAGAAAGGTTTCAACTTCAAAATGAAAACGTACTCGACAGCGAATATTTACTTGCGTATAATATTAAACCAATGGATATTCTTTATTTGTTAGATAAAGAAGAAGTTAAAGAATTCTGTGTAACTCAATCCATTTCAATAAGAGGAAATGAAATATTAAATATACTTTTAAATTACAAAGATGTTAATAATCTTTTCTTAGAAAATTATGAATTAATTGCATCTAGAGATATAAAAGGATTAAAAGATAATGGCTTAGAAATAAAGGAATCTGAGTTGGGAATTAAGTTTGAAGAAATCACTAAAACTATTTTTGAAGATTTAGGATTTAATGTAGATGACGATCTTCGTAGTCAACTCAATGATAAAAAAAACAAAATAGATATTGTACTTAATTTTAGAAATAATCAAATCATGATTATTGAATGTAAAACAATAAAGGATCGAGATTATGATAAATTCAGTTCTGTTTCAAGGCAGATAAAAGCATATATTGATTTAGCTGAAAAGAAAGGATTTAGAATTATTAAATCTATTCTTGTTGGACCAACTTTTAGTGATGAATTTGAAAAAGAATGTGGACTTGAATACGATTTGAATCTGTCATTAATAAAAGCCTCTTCTCTTTCTAAAATATTAGAGGGATTTAAGAAAAGTAAGCATGAGCAGTTTCCATATAAGTTACTACTCAGAGATATTCTTATTCATGAAGATCGAATATTAAAAGCATTGATGAGATAAATAAAAAAGAGCAGTAATTAGTGAAACGAATTCAATAACCTGAGCAGTTATGCCTGTTCTTTTCTCCTCTAAAAAACACAAAAAATAGTTCCGTAGCTACGGCTATGCAACGATTTTCTGCATATTTTAGAAGAAAAAATTACTACCCCTTTCTGCTCAACTTATTAAATACGTTTCACTAAAGAAGAAGCATTAGAATAATATAACATGCAGACCTCTTCTCGAAAAGAATATAAGTCTAAAAACTAAACTAAGTCTAAAGTTCATACGTTATTAAGTGAAACGAATTCAATAACCTGAACAGTTATGCTTGTTCTTTTCTCTTCTAAAAAACACAAAAAATAGTTCCGTAGCTACGGCTATGCAACGATTTTTTGAATTCTTTAGAAGAAAAAATTACTACCCCTTTCTGCTCAATTTATTAAATACGTTTCACTAATCAATCAATCATCAATCACTCCAATCATTAATAATAAATGAAAGTACACATCATTACTATAGGCGACGAAATCCTTATTGGACAAATCGTAGATACCAATTCTGCTTGGATGGCTACAGAGCTAAATTTGGCAGGAATGGAAGTAACTGCTATCAAAACAGTATCTGATCAACTGGAGGACATCAAGCATAATATCCTTACATCGATGAAGGAAGCAGATGTGGTTTTGACGACTGGAGGACTAGGAGCAACGAAGGATGACATCACGAAAAAGGCTATCTCAGAACTGTTAGATGTAGGTATTTATTTCGACGAAGAACTCTATGATATGATTACTACCTTTTTTAAAATGAGAGGTTTTCCTATCACAGAAGCACATCACGTACAGTGCATGATGCCAGAAACCACGACTAAACTCGCCAATAAAATGGGGACTGCTCCTGGTATGTGGTTTGAGCGAGAAGGAGCAATATTGATTTCTATGCCTGGCGTTCCTTATGAGATGAAACATATCATGTCTGAACAGGTATTACCAAGACTCAAGGAGAAATTTGGAGTGAAACCTATTTTTCATAGAACATTATTGACAGCAGGTTTTGGTGAAACACAGTTGGCTACGAAGATAGAATCTATAGTAGATTCTTTTCCAGAAAATATGAAGATGGCATACCTTCCTAATTTAGGCGAAGTAAGACTGAGAGTATCCGCATTCGGAGATAAAACGACATCAGAACCTGAGTTGAAAGAATTAGTGAATGCCAAAGTAGTCGATATTGAAAAGATATTAGGAACTACTATATATGGCTACGAAAAAGATACCATCCAAAATGCAGTAGGACAATTATTGCTCAAAAAAGGCTGGCAAATGGGAACTGCTGAAAGTTGTACTGGTGGAAATATCGCTGCTAGAATAGTACAGACATCTGGCTCGTCTGCTTATTTCAAGGGTGGGGTAGTGGCTTATTCTAATGCCATTAAAATAGAAAAATTGGCGGTAAAATCCAGTATACTAGAAACTTATGGAGCAGTGAGCGAAGAGACTGTACGTGAAATGGTAGCAGGCACGATTAAGGAATTAGGCGTAGATATAGCTGTGGCAGTTTCTGGAATAGCAGGTCCTACTGGCGGCACACCAGACAAACCTGTCGGACTGATATGGATAGCGGTAGGAATAAAAGATGATATTCGTACACATAAGCTACAACTAGGCAAGGACAGATTAAAAAATATAGAATATATCACTAAAAGGGCATTGAATGTACTGAGGTTGTTTCTTTTAGAGAAGTAGTCCACTAGGCAGTATCTTTTGAGAAAGATACTGCCTAGCTTTTAATAGAATATGGATTTCTTAAGCAGCAGTATTATTCAAATAAAACTCAATCACTACCTCCAATCCCCAAATCCATTTTTCATTCATCAAGCCTTTTTTATTCAATATTTTTGAACGCCCTTCCATTATTCTTTTTTGAGATAAAAGAGTAAAATCATCATCACTCAAAATTCCTTCAAATAGATTAAATTCAAATTCGGATAAATTATTTTTTAATAAAAAACATTTCAAAAAAACTGGTTTGAGGTTGCACATCTGATCTTCTCCCTCAAAGTCTATTTCTTCCTTTAATTCTCGAATTAATCCAATTTCTAAAGTTTCCCCATCCTCTATTTTTCCTCCAAATAAAGAACAATAATTCCTATATTCCACAAAAGGATAAGTTTCATCCTTTTCCTGGATAAAAAATAAATTGCCACTTTTATTCTTAATAATTATTCCAACACCTCTGTGCATATCGTTTATGTTTTTCTTAGTACTCTCACAACCATTTCCAAAATTGCTGCATCTACAAAGATATAAACCCTTTATAAATTCTATTTCAAGATGTTTCAAAACCTATCACACATGAAAAATAAATTATGGATATTCCTAGCCTTCATAGGAATGATGACGACTTCCTGTCACAAATATTCTACTAGGGATATGGAAGGAATCGAAACAGAAACATTAAGCCAAGATATGGAAGAAAGTATGGATATAGCAATTCCTCGTACAGCAATGCCACCTCCACCATCTCCTTCCAAAAAACCTTCAGCTAAATCTATTGCTCCACTACCTATTCCTCCTGGAGCAATAAATATAGTAGCAGACAAAATAGAGAAAGAAAAAGATAATGAATTGGTTAACATCGATATAGAAGATCGAGAAGACTACAATAAAATAACAGAAAATCCATACCTCAATCCAAAAGACGAACCACTTTCCACTTTTTCTATAGATGTGGATAATGCTTCATATAGTAATGTAAGGCGAATACTTACTTATGGTTCCATGCCAAATCCAAATGCTGTCCGTATAGAAGAAATGGTTAATTATTTTACCTATGATTATCCACAGCCAACGAATCAACATCCGTTCTCCATTAATACAGAAATAAACGAATGCCCTTGGAATAAAGAACATAAATTATTACATGTAGGTCTACAAGGTTATAAGGTAGACTTTAAACAAGCACCTGCGAATAATTTAGTCTTCCTATTGGACGTATCAGGTTCCATGAACAATGCTAATAAATTGCCATTAGTGAAGGAATCCATGGAAATGATTTTGCAAGAATTGCGTGAAGAAGATAGAGTAGCGATCGTCGTTTATGCTGGAGCAGCAGGCGTAGTATTGCCATCCACATCTGCCACAGAAAAAGGCAAAATTATGGAAGCTATCGATAACCTCAGTGCAGGCGGTTCAACAGCAGGTGGCGAAGGCATTAATTTAGCTTATAAAATTGCTAAGGAGAATTTCAAAAAGAAAGGTAACAATAGAATTATCCTTTGTACAGACGGGGATTTCAATGTAGGCGTTTCTAGTGAGTCAGGCTTAGAAGATTTGATAGAGAAAAAACGTAATGAAGGAACATTCTTAACAGTATTGGGTTTTGGAATGGGAAATTACCAAGATTCTAAATTAGAAACACTAGCAGATAAAGGCAACGGAAATTATGGCTACATAGATAACATTAGAGAAGCCAAAAAAATGTTAGTGGATGAAATGGGTGGTACATTTCTCACGATAGCCAAAGACGTAAAAATTCAGGTAGAATTTAATCCAAAATATGTGGACTCATACAGATTGATAGGTTACGAAAATAGAAAATTAGCCAATCGTGATTTTGATGATGATACTAAAGATGCTGGAGAATTAGGAGCAGGACATTCCGTTACTGCATTATACGAAATCGTTCCAAAAGGAAAAGGCAAAGATTCAGCTGCTACATCATTACGCTATCAAGAAAGAAGCACTAAAGATGTCGCTAGCGAAGAACTAGCTTACATCAAATTCCGCTATAAAAAACCAGATGGGACTAAAAGTATCCTCATGGAACAAACGATAACGAATGCTAATGGCAAATTATCTGATGCTACGACTAATTATCGTTTTTCCGCAGCCGTAGCGGGATGGGGAATGCTCCTTAGAAATTCAGAATTCAAAGGAAATGCCACTTACGAAATGGTCTATGACTTAGGCAACCAAGCCAAAGGTACAGACGGATTTGGCTACAGAAAAGAATTTCTTTCTTTAGTCAAAACATCAGAAGTACTTTCTAAAGGAGTAGAAGAAGCAAGGAAGTAACTTATTTCATGGTTTTGTTGATATATTAAAGGCGTGGCATTTGCCACGCCTTTTTGTTTATGTCATTTAAATAGATATTCTTTAAAAATTTCTCTCCTCAATTGTCACATTATAAACGAAGATGGGATAAGTACTAATAGATAGGATGTCGACGTCCTTGAAATCTTTACTTTTAAAAATCTAAATTTTATTAAATACGTTTTACTTATGAAGGAAATACACCATATAGAAAGGTATTCCTTTCATATCATATCAGCCCATTCGTAAGTTATGAACTCACAAAAAAGATAGGTATCCGATTAAACAGCAATCTACGCTACCAAAATCATGGCAAGTCGAAATTCTATGGATTGAACCAATTTTCAACCATAATAGGACTTAATATAGGACTGGTATATAAATAAGGGACGAGAAACAAATAAACGCTACCTTCTAACTTGCCTTTTTGTTTGCTAACTTCGTTGAAAATACTCGCCATAGCTACGGCTACGTCTGCGTTTTTTGCCTTATTAGCAAGCAAAAATCCTGCGTTATAAGTGGTATCGTTTATTTATTTCTCATCCCTTATAGGAAAGTGTTCTAATAAATTTATAGTAGAGTAGTTTGGGTTTTTTGTCTAAGCTTACCTTCTAATACCAATTTTAGTCATAAATGTCGCATTGGATTTAAATTGGTATTAATTGGTAACTGATTACTGATACCCTTCTGCCTGCAACTCAAATAGCTCCGAATATAAACCATCGTTACTCAATAATTCTTCATGCGTTCCTAATTCTAGGACTTTCCCATGATGTAAAACAAGAATCCTATCCGCCATTCTCACTGTACTAAAACGATGAGAGATAATAACAGAAGTTTTACCTTGTGTCAATCCAATGAATCTCTGAAAAGCTTCATATTCAGCACGAGCATCTAAAGCAGAAGTAGGTTCATCCAAAATAATTACATCAGAGTCTGACATATAAGCACGAGCCAAAGCAACCTTTTGCCACTGTCCACCAGAAAGCTCAACACCATTTTTAAATCGTTTCCCTAGATTTTGGTCATATTTGTCAGTAAGGTCTTCTATGACCTTATCTGCGAGACTATTTTCCGCAGCTGATTTTATTTTAGGTAAGTTTTGTAATTCGCTGATATTGCCAATGGCTATGTTTTCTTTAGCCGTTAAATAATATTTGACATAATCTTGAAAAATCGCTCCAAATCGTTTTTGGTATTCCGTTTTCTTGAATTGCTTGATATTGATTCCATCCAAATAAATATTTCCCTTAGTTGGTTCATACAATCTGACTAGTAATTTAATCAAAGTCGTTTTCCCTGCTCCATTTTCACCAACCAAAGCCAGTTTTTCGCCCTTTTTCAAAGTAAAAGAAATATCACTAAAAACTTCTGTTTTAGCACCAGCATAAGCAAAATGAACATGTTCAAAAGTGAAACCTTTTTTGATTTCTGTAGGAATTTGAACAAAGACTTGATCTGCATCTTCATATGGTTTCAAATCCATGAAGTCAAAATAATCCTGCAAGTACATAGCGGATTCCGTAATTTTAGAAAAACGAGAAAAGATAGCTTGTAATTGATTTCTTAATTGCTTGAAAGAACCAGCAAGGAATGTCAATTCACCCACAGATATAATACCTGCAACGACTCTAATAATAATCAAAACATAAGCACCATAATATGCCATGTCGCCAATGATATTAAATAAAGCTCCCCAAACCGTTCGTTTGATAGCCAATATTCGATTGACCAAATAATAATCATGAGCTAGTTTACTAAAACGTTTCGTAATGAAATCTGCAAGTCCAAACAATTTAATTTCCTTAGCCGTTACATCACTTGCACCAATAAAACGTAAATAATCCAATTCTCTTCGTTCCGAAGTCCAACTCCTAGCCAATGAATAACTCGATCGACTAAATTTAATCTCATTAATAAAAGAAGGTATGATAGAAATAATCAAAAGGATAACTAATAATGGTTCAAAAACGATCAATCCCGTAACCAAAGAAGCCACAGTAATCATATCCTGTAACTGACTCAAAACATTAGACATTAATCCAACTCGGCTAGTGGTTTGTCTTCTTGCTCGTTCTAATTTGTCATAGAATGTTGGATCTTCCAATTGAGCCAATTCCATCTGTGCACTTTTTTCAATCAGTTCTACAGAAGATTTATTAGCATATAAATCACCTAATAATGCATCAATCAAACTAATAAATCGATTCAAAAGATTAGAAGTCATCGCCAATGCGAATTCAATTCCCAAATAAATCCAAATCTGCCTCAAATTCTGCTCTTCCAATCCAACCTGCAAAATCACTTCATCAATAATCATCTTTCCCACCCAAAGCATGAGTACTGGAATAACAGATTTCAATAATCTAGCAATTAAGTTTGCCAGAAACATGAATTTATTTGTATGCCAGATGAGGGAGAAAAACCGAGGAAGGTACTTTAAGGCTTGGAAGCTGTTTTTTAAGTTGGTACTATTGTTTTGTTTTAAAGATTTTGCCATGTGCTATTTGATTATCGTTGAATAACAATCTAATGCAGCAAATAGTTCCATGTGAGTAACTGATGTTACGAATTCACCCTCTCTGATTATTTGAAATACTATTTTATCTATAGGCAAAATAGAGGACTGACTTTATGGAATTTAGTTAAAAAAGTGCTTAAAATCCATATAAAGCTGCATGCTGTATGAGCATATACAGACGTTAGCACATATTGGATTAACCCAGCAAAGACAAAGCCACATCAATAGAACCTGATAGCTCTTTTTTATTTGGACGAACTTTGGACACAACCCGAATACCATTGTATATTGTAAAAAAAAGAGATGCAAGTGACTTTAAATCTTGGTTAGTTTTGAATTGACCACTTTCTTGCCCTTTCTTGAGGTATTCATAAAAGAGTCTTTTAACATCTCGTTTATTATTTTCTAAAATTTCTAATAGACTTTCATCATTTGGAATAAGTTCAGTTGTAGTATTTACAGCAAAACAACCTTTGCTATCCTTATCGAGAACAGCTTCTTGAATAGCAATATTAAAAAGTTCTGAAAATCCCTTTTTTACATTCGGACGACTTTGAAAATATTGAATTAGCCCTTCAAAATTTGATTTTCTATAAAGCTCAAAAGATTTTTTAAAAAGTTGTTTTTTATTCCCAAAAGTATCATATAAACTCGCTCGGTTAATACCTAAATGACTAACCAAATCTTGAACAGAAGTAGCCGAATAACCTTGTTTCCAAAACAAATTCATTGCTTTGGACAAGATTTTATTTTCATCAAATAATTTTACTCTTGGCATAATAAAAAATTGTGGAAGCATTTAAATGCTTCCACAAAAGTAATTTATTGGAACTTTCATTCCAAATATAATTAAAAAAATTAACCTAAAAGTGGATTAATGTTTATGCCACCATCTATATTGTATTCACTTCCCGTAATGAATGAAGCATCATCAGACGCTAAAAACGAAACAAGTTTAGCTATATCTTCAGGTTGACCAAATCGCTTTAGCGGAATACGATTTTGCATAGCTTCTGCAAATTGACTCAATTGCTCTTCTTCCATTCCCGTTTTTCCAAAAATTGGTGTAGAAACTGGACCAGGATTGACTGAATTAATTCTGATTTTTCTTGGAGCCAATTCAGTTGCAGCAGTACGAGTATAGGAATTTAATGCAGCTTTTGATGCAGCATAAACCGCTGTATTAGGCATTCCTGTATAAGCATTTACAGATGACAAATTTATAATTGATGCACCATCATTTAAAATTGGAAGAAATTTTTCAGTTGTAAATACTGCACCTTTAAAATTAATACTCATTTGATGGTCAAACATTTCTTCGCTTATTTGTCCGATTGGAGCAGGTTGGAAAATACCAGCATTTACAAATAACACATCAACTTTTCCAAAATCCTTTTTGACTTGCTCTACTAAGTTTTCTATTGCAGAAATACTCTTAACATCTGCAACAATTCCTTTGACTCCAAGTTCTTGTGCTGCCGATTGAACTTTTTCTGAATTTCTTCCCGTGATTATAACACTTGCACCTTGACTTTTAAATTCTTTAGCAGATGCATAACCAATGCCACTATTACCACCAGTAACTACCGCAACTTTACCATTCAACTTACTCATTTCTTTATTTTTTTAATTATTTATTAATACTAGAACGATCGTTCCGATTGCAAACATACGAATATTAGAATGATTATTCCAAATAAAAATTAAACTTGTTACTGAAAAATAGAAATGTGTGCTAATAACGAATATAAAGAATTGCTGGAAAGTGTTTAATTTAAGGCCTTAGGGATGGCGAATAAATAAGTGTCTGGAATTGATAAGATATTTTGATGCTAGGCAAGGCGGTAAAAGTCGCGTTACGCCTTAGCGTAATAAGGTTTTTGCCAACGCAGCATAGTGCAAAAAGATGAAGTCAAAACGGATAGTTATTTATTCAACATCTCTTAGTACACTGTAAAATAAGTAATGTTAACTTTTTAAAGTGCCTTTTGTTCCAACTCTGCTTCACGTCCTCGCCTTAATAGCTAAGGCTATTAGGCTGCGG
>JBNMOV010000007.1:0-30378 GCA_051275765.1 Maribacter sp.
TAAAGGATGTATATGTACATCATGGATGCCTGGCATCACAAATGCTCCACCCAAATCTATTTGTTCTGCATCATCTGTAGCTCTATTTAGAGCTTCTGCATTATCTCCTACATATTGGATTACACCATCTTTTACAAACATGGCTTCTGCTGTAGGCTGATTAGGATCTACAGTATAAATATTGCCATTATAAAATACTTTTTCTCCTTCTGATGAAGTCGTATTTGGTTCTTCTTCATAGCAATTAGTGAATAGTAGCATGAGTGCTAGAATAATTATAGTAGTCATTAATCGATTCATTTTGTGCATATTGAATTTTTTAAGAAACTACTTATCAAATAAAATTATCTGCTTAGGATCATTTTTTGACTAGGCGTATTCAGTCCATTTACAGTGATGATATAAGTATAAATACCACTAGCAATATCTTTTGAATAGAAATTAAAAGCGTGTTCTCCTTCGTTTAAATTAGCATTAACTAATGTAGAAATTTTCACCCCTTTAGAATCGAATATTCTTAATTGTACATCGGCAGATTCTTTTAATAAGAATTTGATTTGAGTCTGATCCTTGAATGGGTTTGGGCTATTTTGAAGGATTTCAATATTGAGGTTTATAGGTTCGTAGATACTGACTGAATTTTGGCTTTTTGGTTGTTGCTGAGTAACACAATGTATCATTCCTCCACTATAATATAAATCTCTAACATCGACTCCTACGACTTCTCTATTAGGGTAGATTCCTTGTAATATTGCGATAGCTTCTTCATCTTTAGGATCATCATAAGTAGGGACTAAAACGACAGCATTTCCTATGTAATAATTGACATAAGAACCTTTATATCCTAGATTATTATTCCAAGTCGTCGTAACATTAGATTCCGTCAATGGTAGATAAACGTAGTCATAAGGCTCGTTATCGATGTTTTTTGCATTATATAAGGTAGAAATATCAGTAGCTGGAACTTCCCAATAAATTAAATCTAGACTATCCATACAAACAATGGTATTGGCATCATGGAATTTGGCAAAACCATCAATGTGCATATCTGTAATATCTAAACCTGGAACTCCATCTAGCCATATAAAATTACTCACGCCTAAATGATTACTCAAATATTCTTCTACTTGAGTTTGTGTCAAGTTAGGATTTCTATCATCGCCTAAGATGGAACTTTTGGTCGCTAAGAAAGTTCCATTGCCATCTATTTCTATGGCTCCTCCTTCGAGAACCATTGCATTGAGATCTATGGCTTCTTTGTTAATGTCAGTTGCGATGGATTGTGGAATAACGTTGCATAAATCATAAGGTGCTTCGTTTCCCCAGCCATTGAAACCCCAATCTAATAGGACTAATTCCTCATTATCATCATAAACAAAAATAGGTCCATTATCTCTTATCCAACAATCATCATTAGGGAAGATATAAAAATCGATATTGTCTAGTGCTACGTTTTCTTCAGCGAGAGTTTGTAAAATATAATTGTATTCATCTGTATCATAAGCGATAATATGAACATTTTCGCCTTTGATAAGTTCTTTTGTCATTCCTACAAAAGTTACTTTCAATTCATCTCTATAATATGGACCATATAAATTATTGTGAGGCCATTGTAGCCAAGTTCCTTCATGTTCTGCTGTTTCTAAAGGCATCGTGTATTGTGCATTTATTGGAAATTGTATGATACAGAGTATGGATAAAGCGATAATTCTATGAATAATTTTATACATGATATGGACTTTATGAGTGATGATGATAATAAATTAAATTACTGATTTAATAAATGCTTAATCATTTTTCGATTGCCTTTACTGATTGGTAATTTTTTTAGATCTATTTGTACTGTACTTCCTTCTATGAGATCTATTTTATTTTTATTAATAATAAAAGATCGATGTATTCTAAAAAATTTATTTTGAGGTAGAAACTCCATGATGCTAGACATGGACATTAATGTCATTATTTTTTGTGAATCCGTATGGATTCGTATATATTTTTCCATGGCTTCAATATATTTTATTTCACTGATAACTATTTTAATATCCTTATAATCTGATTTAACAAAAAAAGAATCCCTTGCTTTATTTTCAATAATATTATCTGAATTATTTATTGTTGGATTTAAGCGATTCATGGCTTTTGAAATAGCTTTTTTAAATCGTTGATTATCTATAGGTTTTAATAAATAATCCACTACATCTAATTCAAAACTTTCTAGTGCATATTCTGAATAAGCTGTACAAAGTATCGTGAGTGGTAATTTTTTATGTTGCCTAAGTAACTCTATTCCTGTTAATTGTGGCATATTTATATCTAAAAACATGATATCAATATGATGTTCCTTTATTAATTGCAAAGCGTCTATAGCAGAATTACATTCTGCTTCTATTTCTAAGTAAGAGAATTGACTGATATATGATTTTATTAATTCTCTTCCTAGTTTTTCATTATCTACTATGAGACATTTATATTTCATGGATTTTTTATTTTTAATACCACTTTAAATACATTGTTACTAATTTTTTTTTCAAGAGAATAATTATTTCTATAAGCCAATTCTAGTTGTCGTTCTACATTTTTGAATCCTTGTCCTGATGTTGCTATCTTGTCATTGGAAGTCGTATTTTTTATTTCAAAAATAAAATCATTATCTATACTTATATTAAGATGTAAAAGACCGTTTCTATTATACATAACGTCACCATGTTTAACGGCATTTTCTAAAAACGTAATTAATATAAAAGGAATAATTTCCTGGTCATTAAAATTTCCTTCTGCATAAAAATCTATGTTTTCTGCTAATGGTTCTTGGAGTTTAATTAATTCGAGATAATCTTCTAAATGCTGAATTTCTTTTTTTAAGGATGATTTTTTAGAAGAATCATTATCTACAGCATATCTTAATACAGTGGATAATTTAGAAACAACTAAGGGAACACGTTCATCTTTTTTAACAATAAGGGCATACATATTATTCAAGGTATTGAAAATAAAATGTGGATTTATTCTTGCCTTTAAATTATCCAATTGCATTTGCCTATTTTCTGCAATTAACTCCAAGTTTCTACTTCGTTCGTCAATATACTTTTTGGAAGTATAGAAGAGATAAGATAAACCTATAAATAGGGATGCATTTACCATGATTGAAAATAAATTTCTCCATCCACCTCCTATGTAAAGTAATTCCTCTAATCTGGAATTCTTAATAACCAAAGCATAAAGAATGGCGAGTAAAATAGAAGAGCTAATTGATTTTAGCAGAGCATATTTTTTATTTTCAAATACTTTGAGGATATAACTATTCGCATAAAATAAAATGATATAACCTGAAACCTCCAAAACAGTATATCCTAGTGCTGCCTGCCATGTAATATCAAACCAATGATAATCGAATACGAATAGAAGCATAAAACACCAAAGTGCCAGATGAATTCTTAACCAATTATTTCTATTCGTTTTCATATTTACAAATGTATAGATTCCTTTTAGGATTAAAAATTATAATCCATGAATCGCCGTTTTGTGGGATTGAATGGATTAGGTTTGTTATGAATTTCGCGATATGAATACTATTCTTTATGTGTTTTGTTTTTATAAGTGAAACGTATTTAATAAATTGAGCGAGAATGGGTAGTAATTTTTTCTTCTAAAGAATTCAAAAAATCGTTGCATAGCCGTAGCTACGGAATTATTTTTTGTTTTTTTTATAAGGAAAAAGAACAAGCATAATGGCTCAGGTTATTGAATTCGTTTCACTAAGCAATGGAAAAGCTGTTTATTTGTGGAATATATTAAAATAATACAAGCTCTTAATATCTCTAAATCTCAACATCTTAATATCTCATAATGAGGAAAGAATCAGAAAACCCTTGGAAGACGCTACAAGTAAAGGAAGTTTATAGTAACCCTTGGATAAGAGTAACACACGAAGATGTGATTACGCCAGGGAATACTGAAGGTATCTATGGAAAAGTGCATTTTAAGAATGTGGCAGTAGGGGTTATTCCTTTAGATGATTCATATAATACTTGGATAGTAGGTCAGTATAGATATACATTAGAGGAATATAGTTGGGAAATTCCAGAAGGAGGTAGTCCTATGAATGATAGTCCTCTAGCTTCTGCTAAAAGAGAATTATTGGAAGAAACAGGTATAAAAGCGATAAAATGGACGGAAGTGATAGAACTTACGACCTCAAATAGTGTTACAGATGAAAGAGCTTATTGTTATGTTGCACAAAATTTGTCTTTTGGTGTATCTTCACCAGAAGATACAGAAGAGTTGAGACTGCGTAAGTTACCTTTCAGTAAATTAGTGGAGATGACGATGAGGGGCGAGATAACAGATGCGATGTCTGTAGCCACCATTTATAAAGTAAAAATATTGATAGACAAAGGAGAATTATGAGTGAAATTAAAATCTTAAGCATTACAGATGCTAATATAGCAAGAGAAGTTCATGCCTTACAGTTATTAGCATATAGAATTGAGGCAGATTTAATCAGGAATGATAAAATTCCATATCTCACACAAGGAGTAAGTGATTTGATGCGTAGTGAAAAGGAAACTTTCCTAGGCTATTTTGATGAAGAAGATAGAATAATGGGTGTTTTTTCTTACCAAATTACTAATGATGGTGTATTGGATGTACATCGTTTTATGGTACACCCTTCATTGTTTAGACAGGGAGTGGCTAGCGAATTGTTGAACTATGCCTTGGATAATAATGTATTAAGAAAAGTGATTGCTCAGACTGGTGCTAAAAACAAACCAGCCAGAGAATGTTACCAAAAAAATGGTATTGATTTCGTTTGCGAAATCCAAGTGGATCATAGAACTAGATTGGCTACCTTTGAAAAGGTGATCATATCATTGGAAGACTATCAGGCTAAGATAGGGTAGATTTTTCTTTTTGTAAAATGAAAACGTCCTTGGAATTATTTCCAAGGACGTTTTTTATTAGAAGTCGAATTCATTTCCTCAATTCTCTTCAATATCCATTATCTGTGTAGCCAGAATAGAAATTAGGCAATATGCCAAAAAGAAGTAAAAACCATCATGCAGCCAAGCATTGATATCTTTATTGGAACGGGTGGCAAGGAAAGATAGAAATACACCTACCACAAATACATCTGCCATAGACCATTTACTGATCATAACTACGAATTTGTATAAGGGTTTACGTCCTTCAAAATTCTTTGCTAACAAGACAATCAGTAATGAAATGGTCTTGAAAATAGGTATGATTACGCTAAAAAAGAGAATAAGAAAAGCGACAAATGTATTATCATCTTTTCGCAGCTCTGTAATCGTTCCTAATATACTTCTAGTAGCAGAATATAGATTAACTTCTCCAATCAAAGGTAGGGTAGCACCGACTTGTATCGTGAGTACATTACGAGTAAGTCCAGGATATAAACATCCTAAAGAAACGAGGATGAGTACAGTTGCTACGATGTTTCTTTTACTCATGTTGGATATTTTTTAGGTATATTTTACTGTCGCAACATATGCCAAACTACAGCTTTTCCACCTTTATTCTGATAAAATCTTACTGTATCCATTGCTGTACTGCCTTCATTGACACCTAATTTTACTGCCATTAAGCTTCCATCATCTGGCGTAGTATAAAGCTTATCATCCAAAGTGTACCAAGTACCTCTTTGTCCAGAATTTTTGCTATTACCATAATAATGGTAAGTGCTATCTGCATTGAATTCAAAGATAATGTTCTGTAATGGAGCAGTTTTTTCTTGTTCCTCAATTTCGAAACATTGCCACTTTCCTACGAGTTGAGCTTCTTCGATCAAGTCTGTTCTACAAGAGAATAAGCAGCATACTACAAATAATAAAGCAAGTAAGGATTTGACTTTCATAATTATAAAGTTATTGGTTGACTAATCGATTAAGCCGATTGATGATCCTATTTTATTATCAATCATCTTAGAATAAGATAACGTAATAAATACATAAAGTTACAAGCCAAAATAAAATTAGTTGATTGAGCCATTAGCAATTAACCTAATCAATTAGTTTTCAATCAACTAATTACTACAATATGTATATGATACCCAACCATCCGACAAGTCCAAGAACTATAGTATATGGAAATGCCATTTTGACCATTTTAAAGTAATCGAGATTGATCTTAGGAGCTAT
Organism: Maribacter sp.; assembly: GCA_051275765.1. Classification (GTDB taxonomy): domain Bacteria; phylum Bacteroidota; class Bacteroidia; order Chitinophagales; family Saprospiraceae; genus JAHDCE01. Next base: position 6,159 of record JBNMOV010000007.1, read on the forward strand.
CGCAGAAGTCAATAAGAATAAGAATGCTGCTTGTCCGTTAGGAGTTGCTACACTTGGTAAGTTTGTTCCTGTATTAATGGCAATAGCTAATTTTTCGTATTGTGCTCTAGTGATTTCGCCAGCTTCGAATGCTTGCTGAACCTCTCCTATATACACTGTAGCCACGAATACATTATCACTAATGGCAGAAAGTACGCCATTGGCAATATAGAAAATAGAAGGCTGCTGAGAAGGATCATGTGCTAATGCCCAATCAATAATAGGCTTGAATAAATGTTGGTCATGAATCATCGCCACGATAATGAAAAATACCACTAAAAGTGCTGTAAAAGGCAATGCTTCTTCAAATGCTTTCCCTAGAGAATGCTCATCAGTGATACCCATGAATGCAGTTTGCAAGATGATTAATGCCAAGCCAATCAAACCAACAGGAGCTATATGCGACGCTAATCCAGCAATCAATAAAATAGCAGAAACGCCCTGTACGATTAAGCCATACTTCTCTTTTTTAGATCTATTTTTATCTGTTTCTAAGGTATAACTTTCTATAATTCCTCTAGCTACTTCTGGCATTTTGGCACCATAACCAAACCATCCTGTTTTTTCCAAAAAAACAGTCGTTAATAATCCACAAGCTAAAACAGGCATAGTAATAGGAGCCATCATCTTAAAAAATTCGATAAAATCCCAACCTAGTCGTTCGCCAATCAATAGATTTTGAGGTTCTCCAACAATGGTACATACACCACCCAAAGCCGTTCCAACTACACCGTGCATCACTAAACTTCTCAAGAAACTCCTGAATTGTTCTAGGCTTCCTTTTGTCAATTCCTTTCTATCTAATATACCACTTTGGTCAAAATCGGAATCACTAGAACTAATTTTGTGATAGACACCATAAAATCCTACGGTTACACTAATTAATACTGCTGTGACGGTCAGTGCATCCAAGAAAGCTGACAGTAATGCTGACAGTAATACAAACAGCAATGACAAGACCAGTTTGGATTTGATTTTGGTAAATGCCTTACTGAATATATACATCAGCAGAGGTTTCATAAAATAAATCCCTGCTACCATAAATACCAAAAGAAGGATAACCTCCAGATTAGCTTCTATTTCATTATAAGCATGTTTTGGTGTGGTGAGATTCAGTACCATAACCTGTATCGCCAATAATCCACCAGATTGCAACGGATAGCATTTTAATGCCATCGCCAAGGTAAAGATAAATTCTGCTATGAATAACCATGCCGTTACTTGATGCGGCAAAGTAAAGAATGTAATGACGTTTAGAATAAGAAAACCAATGATGGTGAACTTGAACCAGTTGGGGCTGTTACCTAGAAAGTATTTTAACATTACTTGTCAAAGATTGATGAAAGAATCTTGTTTGGAACTAAATTTTACTTCCTTCCATTTATAAAAGAAGAAGTGATATCAAATTGAATTTATAATGTCGAATTGGATTTGATTGAGTACTAGGTAAAAAACGAAGCCATAGCTATGACGAATATTTTTAACGACGTAATCGCTCAAATTCTTAGAATTATATGTGACAATTATGATTCAAATTGGTATTAATTCTAAACGGGTGTAAAAGTACAATTTTTTATAGAACAAAGGAGAACTAATTTTAATGAGGTTTTTTATAATAAATTGTATAGATTAACTTTAAACAGTGCGACTGCTTTGTGATCGTTATGAGGTATTAATAATTATTTTATAATGTACTTTGATAGCTTTGTTTTACCTTATAATAAGCGGATATGAATAGCTGATTGAGTAAAGTATATTAGCTATTTGGGAATAATAATTCTATCAACGATAGCTTACATTATAAGCAAGCGTAATGTTATGGAATTTGTTCTATTAATTTAATGAAGTAGGACTAAGATAGATAACTGAAAAATATGTAATTTTGTAACCATTATGGTAAAAATAGGAGATATAGAATTAGGGGAGTTTCCATTACTCCTCGCCCCAATGGAAGATGTGAGTGATCCTCCTTTCCGTGCATTGTGCAAGGAACAGGGTTGCGACATGATGTATTCTGAGTTCATTTCTGTAGAAGGACTGATAAGAGATGCATATAAATCTGTTCAGAAATTAGACATCTACGATTATGAACGTCCGATAGGTATCCAGATTTTTGGTGCGAATGAAGAATCTATGCGTACCGCTGTGGAAATCGTCGAGAAGGCAAATCCAGAGGTTATTGACATCAATTTTGGTTGTCCAGTAAAAAAGGTGGTTTGTAAAATGGCTGGAGCAGGCATTTTACAGGATATTGATAGAATGGTCAAATTGACAGATTTTATTGTAAAATCTACCAATAAACCTGTGACAGTAAAGACTCGCCTAGGTTGGGATGATAATACCAAATATATAGAGGAGGTCGCAGAGCGATTGCAGGATGTAGGCATCAAAGCATTGTCCATACATGGACGGACTCGAAAGCAGATGTACAAGGGTGAAGCTGATTGGTCGCTGATAGGTAAGATCGCTCAAGATCCAAAAATTCATATTCCTATCTTTGGGAATGGAGATATCAATAGCCCAGAAAAAGCTAAGCTATATCGAGATAGATATGGAGTGGACGGTATCATGATAGGAAGAGCGAGTATTGGTAATCCGTGGATATTCAGGGAGATAAAGCATTACTTCGCCACAGGTGAAAAATTAGCTCCACCAACTATTGACGAGAGAGTGGATGCTGCTAAGAAGCATTTGAAATTTTCATTGGAATGGAAAGGACCAAAATTAGGGGTCCTAGAAATGAGAAGGCACTATACGAATTATTTCAGAGGCTTCAGAAATATCAAACCTTATAGAGCTCGTTTAGTTACGAACCATGATCCTGCTGATGTATTTGCAATTTTGGAAGAAATTAGAGAAGTTTATGGTAAAATAGAGCATCAAATGATATAACTGTGACTTATTAGTATTATTTTTGTTTAGATGGGGCAATCCAACATATTCATTACATTTTTTCATAAAAACCATAATTCACGCATGGGTTTATTTTCATTTTTTAAAAAGGCAGGTTCTAAAGTTTTAGTAGAAGAAGAACAAAAAGCTGCTACAAGCTCAATGGCAAAAGATATTGCTAATAAGGCTAAGACTTCTGTAATGCACAGTGTAGTAGAGAGCCTTAAATTGCCAATAGAGAATCTAGATATAGCATTAGCTGACGATGTAGTGACAGTATATGGTACTACAGATTCTCATGATAATCGTGAAAAGATTGTTCTAGTTTTAGGTAACGTTCACGGAATTGCTACTGTTGATGACAGAATCACTGTAGTAGTACCTCCTCCAATATCTACTTTCTACACTGTAGAAAAAGGAGATTCATTATCTAAGATTGCTAAAAAAGTATATGGTGATCCAATGAAATACCCTATCATTTTCGAAGCGAATAAGCCAATGTTGAAAGATCCTAGTTTGATCTACCCAGGTCAAAGCCTAAGGATTCCTAATTTGACTGCATAAGATAGATAGTTATATTTTTAGATAAAAATCATATCTCATTATTTTACTTCTCGTTAATTATATTAAAGTCCCTAACCTTTAAGGTTAGGGACTTTTTTCATGATATAATACTTTTCCTCTACGTAATTTTTATGAAGTTCAATTTAAAAACTTCAAATATAAAAAATCTGTTTATCTGGCACTTTTATACTTAATGTAGGAATTTTATTTTAACTTAGATAAATAAGAAATAACGATAATAAAACAACTTCCTATGAAACATCTAATTACCTTCGTTTTCATTGCTTTGAGAGTGGTGGTTACTCCTATTTTGTGAATTATTCAGATAATGAAATCAACGAAGGCGAAGAGGAATATTTTAACATCATTATATCCAATGATGAAATCATAACCACAAGTATTTCCATTTATCCTAATCCAGCATCTTTCATCATCAGAGCGTAGAAGCAGATGATGAAATCATAGGAATTAATATCATGGATTATTTAGGTAAAATAATGAAAACAGTCAATAATAATTTTGATAGAATAGCTGTATCTAGTTTAAGTAGAGGTGTTTACCTATTTTAAATAAAGGTGCAGGATGTTGTTTTGTGGGAGAAGATTGTTGTGAATTAATATTTAATCCTTAAAACCTTTAAACCTTTAAAGGTGATTTTTATATGTTTTAAGTCACCTTTAAGGGTTTTAATCATCATCAATCCAACCCCTTTGTTCGCTCAAATAATTTCTCAAATTCATTCAATGGATCTTCTGGAACATCAGGGTTTTCATGTCCTACGAGTTCGCCATCTTCTTCTAGGAGTTGGAAACTGAAGATAAATTGTGGATGGTTATCTTTATCCATCCCCCTTATTCCAAAACGGAGATCATTGAAATAAAGCGTATCATTTTTTTCAGTATAGACATAGTAATCCTTACAAAACCATCTCAAGGTCTGGATACTTTTGTCTTTTTCATGCCCTTTGATGAGATGATGATTTTTTGGAAATACCTGCATTTCTTGTAAACGAGGTTCTTTATCTAGTAGCGAATACATGCCCATATAAAAAGCAGTATCCCCTTCTGCTACGCCATTCCAAAGAAAATTACTAAAAATAGTAGGTGAAGTCATGTAGCGATTATAAGTGATATTTCGCTCCGAAAATGAATTTTCAAAAACTCGATTGACCTTGAATTTATTGTTGACTGTCCATACTAAGTAAAGAGAACTGACGATGATTCCTACCCAGTTAACAATCTTTCTTGCAGGCGTATTTCTAGTCAGAATACGTGCCACAACCACGCAAATCAAAAACGGCACTGTATAAAATGGATCTGCTACTGCGACATTATTAAAGGCGACTCTATAATCAGAAAATGGTTGGAATAGTTGTGTACCATAAGTGGTACAAGAATCTAATAATGGATGCGTAAATATAGACCAAAAGAAAAGCCATGCCCATTGTTTCCAAGTGATGTCCATGACTTTTAAATCGGGATCAGATTTATAAAAATTTGTCCAATAATGCCAACCCATAAAGACTAATAAACCTATGCTAATTAATAAAGTAGGAATACTGAAACCGCCACTAGAAGCATAAGGCACAAAATTGACTGCTGTAGTAATCAATCCAAGTAAAACCATCCAAAGTAGAACCATCGAAAGCCGATATACTTTGTTTTTATACAGTCCACTTTTATAAAACCGTTCTGTCAGCCATCCAAATAGAAATGGTGCAGTAAGAGCAAAGAAAAATGAATGCGAAATCGCTCGATGAAAGGCAAGTGCTGTCATGTCATCGGCTACGAAATTAGCAAGAACATCCAAATCTGGAATTGTTCCACCTATCGCACCAAAAAGCATGGCTCTATTCCCCACTTTTTTTCCTAATACAACTTCACCTACTGCTGCTCCTAATACGATTTGTGTTAATGAATCCATGTTCTTTATTGATGATTAATGATTGGCGTGATTGATGATTAATTAATAATAATTTCATCTGTAAATAGCCAAGTTTCTCCTCCTTTTCCTAAATGCCAATCTGGACAAATACCATAATTAGGTGCTTTGATCTGAATATATCTAGCGGAAGTATTTAATTCCCCACTGCTATAATCTGATGTAAATGTACCATATTCATTATCAGGAAATTTATTTTGAAATTCACTGACCTTTTTGAAATTCTTGCCATCATTAGAAACATAAAATTCTGCTGAAGGTGGATAAAAAATCCATGAACGAATATCCTGCAAGAATCCAACAGATATACTTTGAATTGGTTTAATTTCTCCTAAATCAATCACTATATTTAAATCTTCTCTATAACCTTGCCATCTGCCAGTTCTATAATCTTTTCCACCTCGCAGATAATCAATTAATGCCTTGTCTCCTGCAGCTGCATATTGATTGGCATAAGTACTATTTAAAGTAATTTCTCGACTACCATCTATCTTGAAAAACTCAGCAGTAATAGGTTTACTAGCTTTTCCATTTTTTTCTAATATAGCTATTATTTTAGTATCCTTTTTTAATGTGATTGGCCCAGTATATAATTGAATTAAATCATTTTCTAACGAGGGGTATTCAAGCCCTTGTTCCTTCAGCCTATTTTTCAATATGGATTTTTTAAGATCTTGTTCATTATCCAAAATTCCGTAATAAATATTCCCATCCAAAATCTTTCCTATTCCCAATACTAATGAATCAGTAAAAGTCTGACTTTCTGCTTTAAAAAATGGAATAGGAATAATCTCAGATTGACTAATTTTAGAAGGTGGACGATTTTCTTTTTCTACTCCCCAATTATTTTTACTTTTTCCAATTGTAAAATAAATTTCACCGCCATTAATAATATCATCGTGCTTTAAATAAGACTTAGAATAATCATTATTATTTAAGCTTACACCATTAATATATTTAAAAGTTGTATTTTTTCTGTGCGTATTTATTTCAAAAGTATTTCCATTTTCTAAATTGATTTTCACTTCAGAAAAAATAGGGGAGGAGAGCGTATAATAATCCAATCCTGGCGTAACAGAATACATTCCCATCGAAGCTAAAACATACCAAGCAGACATTTGTCCACAGTCCTCATTTCCAGATAATCCATCAGGTAAAGTGGTATATTGTTCTTCTAAAATTTGCTTGGTTTTTTCCTGTGTTTTCCAAGGAGAACCTGTATAGTTATATAAAAAAGCCATGTGATGACTTGGTTCATTTCCATGAGCATATTGACCAATTAATCCAGTAATATCTACTTGTTCTCTACCACTAGTTTCACTAGCTGCTACGAATAAAGAATCCAAATAATTTTCATAATTTTTTTCGCCTCCCATTAATGCCATATGGCCTTCAATATCTTGAGGAGCAAATAAAGAATATTGCCAAGAATTGGCTTCTGTATAATTGAAGTTTACTTCTTCTGGTTTAAATCCTCTCGCCCAAGTATTATTATTTTTGGCTTGCATAAAATGACTTTCAGGATGGAATATGTTTTTATAAAATTGTCCACGCTGATAAAAATCATGAGCGATTTCTTTTTCATTTAATGAATCCGCCATCACAGCTATACACCAGTCATCATAAGCATATTCTAAGGTTTTGGAAACAGATTCTGCTTCTTCATCTGAAGCAATAAACCCATTATTTTTATAAAATTCTAAACCCAATTTATTCTGATTAGCAGAGTGTTGCATCGCTTTTAAGGCTAAATTAATATCATAATCTCGCAGTCCTTTTACATAAGCATCCGTAATCACAGGAACAGCGTGATAACCAATCATACAGCCTGTATAATTAGCAGATAATTCCCAAATGGGCAATTCTCCACCTTGTTCATATTGCCTTAAAAAAGTACGAATAAATTCATTAGTTCGTTCTTGCTGAATAATCGTAAATAATGGATGTGCAGCCCTAAAAGTATCCCATAAAGAAAATACGGTATAATGATTTTCTCCTTCTGGCAATTGATGGATTTTTAAATCCATTCCTAAATACCTGCCATCTACATCATTGAAAATATTAGGATTTAAAAAAGCATGATATAATGCAGTATAAAAAATGGTTTTATCTTTTTCACTCTTTCCTTTTACCTCTATTTTTTGTAATTCTTTTGTCCATTCATTTTCTGCTTCTAATTTAGTTTGCTCAAAATCCCAATGAGGAATTTCAGCATTTAAATTTTTCTTTGCTCCATCTATATCTACATGAGAAATACCGACTTTTATTAATAATGGATTTTTTAATTCATTAAAAATAATAGCCGCTTTTAATGAATCTTTGTCATAAATAATTTCCTGTATAGGTTCAGAAAATTCAGCATAAAAATGTACACGTTGATTTTCTGCCCATGCTTCAGAATATCGGATGCCTTTTATGGTTTTTTCATCTACTTGTTCAATAGAATGTTGCAAGACCTTATCTCGATGTGCCAAATCTAAAATAACTTTGGCTTGTTCTTTTTTAGGAAAGTTATACTGATGAAAACCTACACGTTTCGTTACTGTTAGTTCTACATTGATATTATCATCTTCTAATAAAACGGAATAATATCCTGGACTAGCTTCCTCTTTTTTATGAGAAAAATGAGAACGATAACCAGCTTCGCTATCTGCACCATTATTAAAATGTACATCGCCAGTAAATGGCATCAATAATACATCGCCATAATCAGACACACCCGTTCCACTCAAATGCGTATGCGAAAAACCATAAATATATTCATCAGAATAATGATAACCACCACAGCCATCCCAGCCATCGAGTCTAGAATCTGGACTCAATTGCACCATTCCAAAAGGCATCGCTGCACCTGGATAAGTATGTCCATGTCCACCAGTTCCAATGAATGGATCGACATAATCAGTTAATGATTTTTGCTCTGTTTGGCAAGAAAAAAGAAGAAGGCAAAAAAATGAGAGATAGTATAGATTTTTCATGCTGCAAAGATGGCAATTTTTTCTCGCATTGTTTATTCCTCAAATGAATCGCCCTTTGTATTACAAATACAAAGGGCGATTCATTTGAGGAATAAACAATGTCTTAAAATCTTAATATCTCGACATATCAATATCTACTTTATACCTGTACATTTCTCCTACTCCAACCATACCATAATATATAAGCATAACAAAGAATTATCAATAAAAACGCCATTTTAAACCCTACAACATCTGTGCATAATCCATATAAAGGTGGAATCACAGCACCACCTACAATGGCTGTACAAAGCAATCCAGAACCTTGAGGTTTCAAATCTCCCAATCCTTCAATTGCTAATGTAAATATGGTAGGGAACATGATGGAATTGAATAATCCTACAGCCAATATTGCCCACATAGAAACGAATCCTGTAGTTGCAATAGATATTAAAATCATGGTAATAGCTCCTATTGCGAAAGTCGCTAATACTTTTGATGGTTGGAAAATTCGGGTTAATACAGCACCTACCAAACGACCAATGAAAGCACCAGACCAGTAAAATGCAACAAATCCTGCAACGATTGCTTTATCGTCGATTCCAGAAGTATCTCCACCGATTATGCTAGCCATGAATTCATTATTCTTAATCATTTCAGCCATATTCATATCTAAAAAATAATTGACGAGATATGTTCCAATAGCCACTTCTGCACCTACATAGACAAAGATGCCTATTGTTCCCCATTTTAATTGAGGGAATGCAATTGCTTTGCCATATTCAGCAAATCCTTTACTTTCAGAATTTTCTAATAATTTAGGTAATTTGACTACAAAAAAGAATCCAGCAAGTACTAAGATAATGACTCCTAATACAATAAAAGGAGTTTGTACGAAAGACGCTTCACTAACATAATACGCCTCTTTTGCTATATCATCTAATGCTGCGATTTCGTCAGAAGTCTTTACCGCTTCTTTTAATAATAATACAGCGCCAAGCAAAGGAGCGATCATTGTTCCCAATGAATTGATTGCTTGTGATAAATTCAAACGACTAGAAGCAGATGATTCTGGTCCTAATGCAGATATATAAGGATTGGCAGATACTTGTAAAATAGTCATTCCTGCTGCTACAGTAAAGTAAGCCAACATAAACAAGGGAAATACTCGAATAGAAGAAGCAGGAAAAAACAATAGACAACCTACTGCCATCGTTACCAATCCTAAAACCATTCCTTTTTGATAACCAATTTTAGCTAAGATGTTACCAGATGGAATGGATAATAGTCCATACGCTCCAAAAAAAGCAAACTGAACCAATCCCGCTTGGAAGTAGCTTAGTTCAAAAACATCTCTCAATCTTGGTACCAAAGAATCCACGAATACAGTAATGAATCCCCAAAGGAAAAACAGTATCGTAATAATCGCAAATGGTACTACATAACTTTTGTTCTTACTCATGATTTTTCGTTTTGATTTGATATTGTAATAATAACACCAATTATTTATTATCTGATTTTTTTATCTAGATCAATCCCATACTTAGTTTTAATATGGTCATAATGTTAATGATTGCTGTTTTATTTGGCTCTACTATACTTGTTTTTACGATAAAATGGACTTATATTTGCAAACTAACGACCGTTAGTTAAATTGATAATATGGCAAAGAAAAGATTCCATTCGCTTAAAGTAAAAGAACTCGTTAAAGAAACTAGTGATTGTACGTCTATCGCATTTGAGCTGACAGATGAACTTCAAGATACCTTCCAATATAAGCAAGGCCAATATCTGACATTAAGAAGGGACATTAATGGAGAAGACGTAAGGCGTTCTTATTCATTGTGCAGTAGTCCACTTGATGGAGAGATGCGTGTGGCCGTCAAGAAAATAGAAGAAGGTAAGTTCTCCACCTTCGCTAATGATGTTTTGAAAGAAGGAGATACATTGGATGTAATGCCTCCTATGGGAAATTTTTATACAGACCTCAGCCCTAACCAAGCCAAGTCTTACGTTGCATTTGCCGCAGGTAGTGGCATTACACCAATGATGTCCATCATTAAAACCACTTTACAGACAGAACCAAATAGTGAGTTCACACTCCTATATGGAAATAGAAACGTGCATTCCATCATTTTCAAGGAAGAAATCGAAGGTTTAAAAAACCAATACCTCAACCGTTTTCAAGTCTATCATTTTCTCACTAGGGAAATGCAGGATATTCCATTATTTAATGGTCGTTTTGACGAAGAGAAAATTAATACGATTTTCAACGGATTGATAGATACTGAAACAATAGATGAATACTTCCTTTGTGGACCAGAAGAAATGATTTTGGCTACCAAAAAAATATTGGAATCAAAGAAAGTGGATAGCAAAAAGATTCATTTTGAATTATTCACTTCCCCCGATGCTAAAAAAGGAGTGGTTAAAAAGAAAGTTTCTAAGAAAAGAGATGGTAAAGTCAGCCTAATAACCATCAAGGACTCTGGAACCAGATACCAATTTGAATTATCTCAAGGAACAAACAACATTCTTGATGCTGCTATGTTGAATGGTGCAGATCTCCCTTTTGCTTGCAAAGGAGGTGTTTGCTGTACTTGCAAGGCAAAACTCATAGAAGGAAAAGTAGAAATGGATGTCAATTACGCCCTAGAACCTGAAGAGGTAGAACAGGGTTATATTCTCACTTGTCAATCACACCCACTTACTGAAACAGTAGTGATAGATTTTGATGAGGCAATGTAATAATTAGATATTGAGACATTAAGATGCTGAGATATTAAGACATAGTATTTCATCTCAGCATCTTAATGTCTCAATATCTCAAAATCTAATAAAATGGATAATAACATCGCTAGTTTAGAAGAAAGATTCCAATCCAGAATAGATGCTGAGATTAAAGTCGAGGCAAAGGATTGGATGCCAGAAAAGTATAGGAAGAATTTGATTCGTCAGATTTCACAGCATGCACATTCTGAGATAGTAGGCATGTTGCCAGAAGGGAATTGGATTACGAGAGCTCCTAATTTAAGAAGAAAAGTTGCTTTATTAGCAAAAGTACAGGATGAGGCAGGACATGGATTATATCTTTATTCCGCTGCTGAAACCTTAGGAGCAGAACGAGATCAGTTATTCCAAGACTTGAATTCTGGTAAAGCAAAATACTCCAGTATTTTTAATTATCCGACCTTGACATGGGCAGATATAGGAGCAATTGGCTGGCTAGTAGATGGTGCAGCGATCATGAATCAAGTGATGTTGACTCGTGCATCTTATGGTCCATATGCTAGAGCGATGGTTAAGATATGTAAGGAAGAATCCTTCCACCAACGCCAAGGTTATGAAATCATGCTCACATTATCCAATGGCACACAAGAGCAAAAAGATATGGCACAAGATGCCCTTAATCGCTGGTGGTGGCCATCTTTAATGATGTTTGGCCCTAGTGATAAGGAATCTACACATTCCGCTCAATCTGCCATTTGGAAAATCAAACGTAAAACTAACGACGAATTGCGTCAGCACTTTGTAGATGTATCCGTTCCTCAAGCAGAATTCCTTAATCTTAAAATGCCAGATGAAGATCTCAAATGGAATGAAGAAAAAGGGCAATATGACTACGGAGACATAGATTGGGATGAATTTTGGCAAGTAGTGAAAGGAAATGGACCTTGTAATAAAGCAAGATTGAAGGCAAGAAATAAGTCTTACAACGAAGGTGCTTGGGTAAGAGAAGCAGCGATGGCTCATGCGGAGAAGCGAGCTTCTCGCTCAGTTACCAATGACCAGTTACCAGTTACCAAAAAAGCTGGATAAGTTGGGCTTTAGTAATTGCTACTTGATAGTAGAATCTTGATGAAACAACATGGATAAGATAGATAGTATAGCTTATAAGAAAGCTTACAAATTTGCAATAAGGATTGTAAATTTAAGTAGGTATATGATTGAGGAGAAAAAAGAATATATTATTTCTAAACAAATCATGAAAAGTAGTACTTCTAGTTGGATCAAATTTAGCAGAAGCGAATGGAGCGATTTCTAAAAATGATTTTTCTGCTAAAGTGAGTATTTCTTACAAAGAATGTCTAGAAACAAAGTATTGGTTATCCTTCATGAAGGACACTAATTATATATCTAAAGAACAATTTGAATCGCTGTATAAAGATGCAGATGAAATAGCTAAAATCCTATTCACGATTCTAAAAACAACAAGAATTAAATAATTACAGTTGCCAGTTACCAGTTATCAGTTACCAGTTGTCGTTTGAAGCTTTTGTATTTTTAAGAAAATTAATTAGGAAACTATTTTCAATTAATTTTTCTAAAAGTTAGAGCATCTGCCAACTGATAACTGATAATTGGGAACTGGGAACTGGTAACTGAAATGTAATGAAAAATTGGCCACTTTGGGAAGTATTTATCCGTAGCAAAAACGGATTACATCATAAGCATGTAGGAAGCCTACACGCCACAGATGAAGAAATGGCAATGCAAAATGCAAGAGACGTTTATACTCGTAGGAGCGAAGGTATAAGTATTTGGGTGGTAGAATCCAAACACATTGCAGCCTCTAATCCAGAAGAATCTGGTGAGTTATTCGAGCCAGCACAGGATAAAGTATATCGCCATCCTACTTTTTATGATTTGCCTAATGAATTAGAGCATATTTAATGAAAAAATTAATCAATAAAATAAAATCATTAGAAAAGATTTCAGAGGATTTAGAACCTACTGAATCTCAGAGAACTGATTATCATGATCAGATGCTCAATTTTTCTAATCATTTTATTAATACCATTCATGATAGGAATTCTTTTTTAGAAAGGAAAAAACCTATTAAGGGATTAAATATTAATGGTGATAAAAAGTCATTAAAAAAAATCCTGAAATTATATACTTCTAAAGTAACACCTTACGGAATTAATGCAGCATCAGGTGGGCATATTGGCTATATTCCTGGAGGAGGAATATATACTTCTGCCATAGGAGATTATATAGCAGATGTTTCCAATGAATATGCAGGTGTTTATTATGGTTCGCCAGGTGCAGTTACAATAGAAAATGAAGTATTAGATTGGCTGAAAGGAGTTTTTAATTTTCCTAAAACTGCTGTAGGTAATTTAACTTCAGGAGGATCGATAGCCAATTTAATTGCCTTGACATCTGCTAGAGATAAATTCAACATAAAAGGTAAAAGAATAAAGAAAAGTGTTATTTATTTAAGTCCACAAACGCATCATTGCATAGATAAAGCATTGCGAATAATTGGATTAGAAGATATTGTTTTAAGGTATTTAAAATTGGATGAATTCCATAGAGTAGATGCCAATTGTCTAAAAGAACAGATTAAAAAAGATAATAAAAAAGGATTGAATCCTTTTATGGTTATCGCTTCTGCAGGAACGACAGATACAGGAGCAGTTGATCCTTTGAAAAAGATAGGGAAAATTGCTAAAAAGAATAAAATATGGTTTCATGTAGATGGAGCGTATGGAGGACTTTTTATTTTAGCTAAAAATAAAAAGCATTTATTTGAAGGAATAGAAATGGCTGATTCTCTGGTAATTGACCCACATAAAGGTTTGTTTTTACCTTATGGAACAGGAGCAGTTTTAGTGAAGGATAAAGAAGCAGTTTTGCATTCTAATCATTATACGGCAAGTTATATGCAGGATAGTATAAATGCTGATTTACCTATCAGTCCTGCTGAAGTTTCGCCAGAATTAACGAAACATTTTAGAGGATTAAGATTATGGTTGCCATTACAATTACATGGAATAAAACCATTTATAGCCTGTTTGGAAGAGAAAATATTATTGACAGATTATTTTAGAAAAAGATTAATTAAAATTGGTTTTAATGTAGGACCAAAGCCTGATTTATCTGTTAGTTATTTTTGGTACCCAAGTAAAAAAGAGGGTGAGGATAAATTCAATAAAAAATTGATGAAACTCATTCATGAAGATGGAAGAATATTTTTAAGTTCATCTACTATTAATAATCGTTACGTCATCAGAATGGCAGTTCTTTCTTTTAGAACAAAAAAGAAAACAATAGATAAAGCCATTGAAATGATTGAAGATTGTCTGCGACAATTAGTGAATAATTAATAGTGAAAGAGTGAATAGTTGAAATACAATTCCAGTAGAGACGCGATGCTTCGCGTCTTGCCAAGCAAAACAACAAACGCAAAAGAATAAATAATTAATAATTAAAAGTGATTTTTTTTTCATTTTTAATTATTAAATAAATCCAATTAAAAATGAATTTATTTAATTATATATTACAATTAGGAGATAATTCCTTGGTTTTAGGACATCGTTTATCAGAAATATGTGGACATGGACCTATCCTAGAGGTTGATATGGCATTGACGAATATTTCCTTGGATTTAATTGGTCAAGCAAGGAATTATTATCAATATGCGGCAGAGATAGAAGGAAAAGGAAGGACTGAGGATGACATGGCTATGTTACGAGATGTAAGGGAATTTAAAAATGCTCTTTTATTAGAACAACCTAATGAAGATTTCGCCTACACGATAGCCAGACAATTCTTTTTCGATGCTTTCCATCAGCTATTTTTAGAAGAATTACAGCAGAGTAAAGACGAAAGACTAGCGGCGATTGCTGTGAAATCATCTAAGGAAGTAAAGTACCATTTCAGATATAGCTCTGAGTGGATGAAGCGTTTAGGCGATGGTACAGAAGAAAGCCATAATAAACTACAAACAGCAGTAGATGACTTATGGATGTATGTAGGCGAACTTTGTGAAGAAAGCGAGGTGGATAAGCAAGCAGTTTTAGATGAAACAGGTGTAGATTTGAATAAGGTAAGAGATGCTTTCTATGAAAATATAGATAATATCCTAACACAATCCACTATCACTAGACCAGAATCTAAATGGAATCAATCTGGCGGAAAAACAGGTAATCATACAGAACATATGGGCTTTATCCTTTCAGAATTGCAATGGATGCAAAAGACTTATCCTAATATGGAATGGTAGCAGTAGAGACGCAATGCTTTGCGTCTTCAACCAAACATTAATTGCAATATATTGCATTCTTTCCATCACAAACATTCAAACATTGGATAATAATATAAAACATATCTACGACTTACTAGAACAAGTCCCCGATCCAGAAGTTCCTGTACTTTCTATCTTGGATTTAGGCATCGTTCGTGACGTAAAGTTAGAAAATGATATAGCAGAAATCACGATTACGCCGACTTACACTGGCTGTCCAGCAATGGATATGATAACAGTAGATATCAAGGCAAGATTACAAGAAAATGGCATAGAATCCAAAGTAAATCTAGTCTTATCTCCTGCTTGGACGACAGACTGGATGAGTGAAGCAGGGAAAAGAAAACTCAAAGAATACGGCATAGCTCCACCAGTTGCTAAAACAACAGATAAATTATCCCTTTTTGGTGAATCCAAGCTTGTATCTTGCCCCAGATGTGATTCTAATGACACCCAAATGCTCAGTCAATTCGGTTCTACAGCCTGCAAATCATTATACAAATGCAATGACTGCCTAGAACCATTCGATTACTTCAAATGTCATTAATAACCAATTTTTAATTTCCAACTTTCAATATAGAATGAGCGAAACCATATTACTAGAAAAAATAGACGGCGTAGGAAAGATTACCCTGAATCGTCCTAAAGGATTCAATAGTTTCAATAGAGAAATGGCGTTTGCATTACAAGCAGCTTTGGACGATTGTGAAAACGATGCTGAAGTAAGAGCTATCTATCTAACTGGAAACGGCAAAGCATTTTGTGCAGGACAAGATTTAAAAGAAGTATCCACACCAGAACTCAATCCTGGTTTCAAAAAAATATTGGAAGAACATTATAATCCAATTATATTAAGAATTAGAAATATTCCTAAGCCTGTTGTTTGTGCTGTAAATGGCGTAGCAGCTGGAGCTGGAGCCAATATTGCTTTGGCTTGTGATATCGTGGTCGCACACGAAAAAGTGAATTTTATTCAAGCATTTAGTTTGATCGGTTTAGTGCCAGATAGTGGAGGTACATTTATTTTGCCTCGTTTGATAGGTTACCAAAAAGCAATGGCTTTGGCGATGCTAGGAGATAAGGTGTCTGCTACAGAAGCAGAAAAAATGGGCATGATTTATAAAGTATTTTCAGTAGAAGAATTTGAAGAAAGTACATGGAAGATCGCTGCCAAATTAGCCAAAATGCCTACGCTAGGATTAGCACATACCAAATATTTGTTCAATCAATCACTGACCAATAATCTAGAGCAACAACTAGCTCTAGAAGGTAAATACCAAATTATAGCCAGCGAAACAGAAGATTATAGAGAAGGTGTAACAGCATTCATAGAAAAAAGAAAACCAACATTCAAAGGGAAGTAGAGATGCGATGCATCGCGTCTACACCCCATTTTTTTGGTTTTCAAACAGCCCCAAATAACAAACAAAGCCAATATCATGAAAATAGGAATCATAGGAGCCGGAGCCATGGGCAGCGGTATAGCACAAGTAGCTGCACAAAACGGTTGCCAAGTCAATGTATTCGATACAAGGAAAGAAGCCTTAGAATTAGCGGATAGCAAACTGAGAAAAACCTTAGATAAACTGACTGCAAAAGGTAAATTTACAGCAGAACAATCACAAGAGATTCTTACTAATATTTCCTATATCGAATCCTTAGATGAGATGGCTGATCGAGATTTGATCATAGAAGCGATTATTGAAAATTTGGATATTAAAAAGTCTGTTTTTCAACAATTGGAAAGTCTAGTTTCAGCGGATTGTATTTTGGCTAGTAATACATCTTCTTTATCTATTGCATCCATTGCAGCAGCTTGTGAAAAATCAGAAAGAGTGATTGGAATTCACTTTTTTAATCCTGCTCCAATTATGAAATTGGTAGAGATTATTCCTGCCGTTCAGACAGCTGATTCGATTATTAAAAGAGCTAAAGAAATTATTGATAGTTGGTCTAAAGTAACCGTTTTGGCTAAAGATACTCCAGCCTTCATAGTCAATAGAGTAGCACGTCCATTCTATGGCGAAGCTATAAGGATTTTAGAAGAAGGTATCGCCGATGTAGCAACAATTGATTGGGCGATGACAGAAATCGCAGGTTTTAGAATGGGACCATTCACCCTCATGGATTTCATAGGACATGATGTCAATTATCCTGTTACAGAATCCGTTTTTAAGGCATTTTATTACGACGATCGCTATAAGCCATCCTTCACTCAAAAACGCTTAGTAGAAGCAGGATTTTTAGGAAGAAAAACAGGACGAGGTTTTTATAATTATGGAGAAGGAGCAGAAAAGCCAGCAGCTAATAAAGACGAAAGATTAGGCAATAAAATAGTAGAAAGAATAGTGACGATGCTCATCAATGAAGCAGCAGACGCACTATTCCTCAATGTAGCCACCAAAGAAGACATCGATCTCGCTATGACCAAAGGAGTCAATTATCCAAAAGGCTTGCTCAAATGGGCAGATAAAATAGGCATTGATAACTGCGTAGATACACTCGATCATCTCTTCGATGAATATCATGAAACTAGGTATAGATGCAGCCCATTATTGAGAAGGATGAGGAAGAGTGGACAGGTGTTTTTTGCTTAAGAACCCCACGTTTGGTAAACCTACGAGGTTTGCTAAACGTAGAGTAAAGAACTAACGCCAATATAACAAGGAACGAATACTAGTTCTAACTTCTTTGCGAACCCCACGTTTAGCAATAATGGTACCCTACCATACAAATTCCTATAATATTCAATCGGTTACATATATTATTATTTTCTTTTGAGAAGACTTATACGCAATTGAATAATAACTTTCGTATATAAATGGACTCCTTTAGCTGATTACTTCGTTACAAATACTCGCTGATGCTAAGGCATCGCCTGCGTTTTGTGCCTCGTCCTCAACAAAATGAGTAACATATCCAATACGAAATACATTATTCAATTGCGTATTATAAATTCAAATTATAGCAATGTAAGAGTATTGCTGTAATTTGAATTTATTTATATTATTTCTCAATTCACCTGATCATGAAATTTAAGCTACTACTTTTTATTTTCCTAACTCTATCCATAACCCTACACGCCCAACTAGAAAAAAAATACAATTCCAATTCCACAACAATCCCTCAATGAGCACAAATGATGTATGCAGAAGATATGGATATAGGCAAAGTCATGCAAGGATATGAAAGCTATTATAAAACGCATGATTTTGTAAAAATAGGACACACTCAATATTACAAACGTTGGCTCAGAACGATAAAAAAAAACATCAATGGCTACAGTTCCAAAACCAATGATTGGCGTACAGCTCAATAACTCAACGAAGATTATCAGCAAAGATTAGCCACTAGAAGTCCCACCTCTCCTTGGACTTGCAGGTCCATTCGATTTTGATAAAGGATCTGTAGATCGAAGTTATGCAGCAGGCACAGCTCATATTTATACCTTGGAACAAGCAGTTTCTAATACAGATGTACTTTATGCTGGTTCAGCGACAGCAGGTGTATGGAAAAGTATAGACAAAGGACTCAATTGGATATTACTAACTAAGGATATGTTAGTCAATGGCGTAATAGCAGTAGAGATAGATCATACCAATGAAAACGTAGTCTATTTTGAAGGTGGCGGAATCTTGTACAAAACGATTAATGACAGATTTTACAGCAGTACATCACTGCTAGTAGAACTCTTATCTTTCACTGCGACATTGCAAGAAAAGAAGGAAATATTATTGGAATGGAAGACTATTTCAGAAATAAATAGTGATTATTTCAATGTGGAATGAAGCAAGGACAGTATTAATTTTGAATGGATAGGAAAGGTAACTGCTGCTGGAAATTCTAGTGAAGAACAGTGACATACGTTTATAGATAATGAGCCTTATTTTGGTAAATCTTATTATAGATTACAACAAGTCGATCAGGATGGAACCTATGAATATTCTGCTATCAGATAGGTATTTATTGGTGGAATACACAACGATGTTATCATCTATCCTAATCCTGCGGATAAATGGATTCGTGTGATTACTAATTTTCAGGAAACTGTACAATTTATCTTATTCGATGCAAAAGGTAAACAAGTGATGCAACGAGAATTGGAAGAAGATACGATCATTGACACAGCAGATTTGCCAAGTGGATTTTATATGTATAGAGTAATTGGTGGTGGAAAAATGTTGAATGGAGTGATAGTGATTCAGTAATATATATTGTTATACTTTTTAACGCCTCATGTTATTGAATTCGCTTCACTTAGTACTGATTTTCCTATTTTAGGAAAACAAATGTCAGCTGGCAAAAGAATAATTTCCTTGAATAATCACAGAGGAACTCAGTATAAATCATATCTGAAAGTATATAATGAGCTGAAAGCAACCTATAACGAAATATGTGATGAACAAGCTCAGAAGCATTTCCAAAAAGATTATTCTTCCTTGGCAAGAGAAGAGCAAAAAGAAATAATAAGAATGGTTCCATTAATTATTTCTGAAACTGAACCAGTTGACGACTAGTTCTTATTCCTAAAAGAAAAAATAACCAATCCTAATACTATCAAACCAACTCCTAGCCAAATCCAAGGAAACTCACTACCTAATTCTACTGGCGAAACATCTCCAACCAAAACTGGAGCAGACCAATAATAAGGATGAGCAAATTGAGGTGGACTACTTTTAATAAATTCTCGTTTAGCATGAGAAAGTGCAGTATTTTTATTTTCTTTTTTACCTAGATTTTTGTAGAAAAGACTGATGATTTTAGACATCTGTACATCATTTACACTCCAAAGCGTAGTAACTAAACTCTTAGCTCCAGCAAATGAAAACCCTCTGGATAAACTAATAATTCCTTCGCCTTTTTGCAGTTTTCCAATGCCAGTTTCACAAGCAGAAAGTACCACCATTTCAGCATTTAATTGCATTTGATACAAGTCCTTTACATACAAAAGGTGCTGATCCGTACTGTCATTTTCAGGATGTGTAAATGCTAGATAAGAATAAGAAGAATGTTGATCATTCATTTTTCCATGCGTAGCAAAATGCAAAATAGGGTAGGATTCGCCATGTTCTAAAAAATGATTTTTACTAGCAAATTCTCCTTGTTGTATTTGTGTTTTAAATATCTTTTTGATGGATTTTACTTCCGCTACATTATAAACCAATTCACTTAATCCGCTTCTCATTGATCGCCTTACATTCATATCTGATGCCTTGGCTAATTGCTGCTCATGAAACTGTGGAGCATAAGCCAAAACACGATTTTCGCTAGGATGGATTTCTTTATCCATCATATCAAAGTGCATGGTAGCGGAATAAGCATAAGAAATAATTTTTTCTTTAACTAAATAAGAATGCGTTCTGAAATTTGCTGCATTTTCTACGTCATGTGTCAATAAGACTTCAAAAGGTAAATAGCCCAAAACACCATCTGGAATAAAAATAATTTTATCCGTTTTTATATCAATATTTCCTAATAATATTCGATGTAATTCTCGTGCATTTTTAGCGTATTTTTTTGAGGTAGATTCGTAGAGTTCTGCTGTATGTGTTTCACTGAATTGATATTCATAAATGCCTTCTAATAATCCTTGTGCTTTTTCTGCAATATTATCTTGCTGGATGTTTTTCTGAATAAAATGAACTTCATCTTTTTCTATGGTAATACGATATAAATTATCCTTACCTAAAAAATAAGAAATAATGGTTTCGTCGTCATTTATCCTATTTTGTATATCTTTTATTTCAATGATATTAATTCCATATTTTAATTGATGATATTTTGGATGATGTAATTCTAAATCATCAATCATATACTGCTGCTGTTGTCTTAATTCTAGTATTTTTTTAGATAATTCAGAATTGTTTTCTGTTGAATTATATTTCTGTGTTTCTAATGTGGATATTTTTTGTTCTATGTTTTTTAGTTCTAGAATTACCTCTAGGTTTATTCCTGAAAAATGAAGTGCATCCTGCTCTTTTATGGACTCTAGTAATGTAATATTCTTACTTTTTTCAAAGAAATGAAAAGCTAGGTAAATATATGTAGCATCCTTGCTTTGTTCAAATAAGGTAAAACAATTTTTTATTCCTTTTTCAAAAATAGGGAGTAACTTTCCACTCCAAAAAATCTTGGATGCTTCTGCCGTTTGGCTTTGTCGCATTTGGTCAGTTAATGCAATGCAAAGCTGGTAGTAGGAGAGTGATTTTTTTAGATTACTTTTTTCTAGTGTTTCAGCATATCCTTTGATGATCAATAGTAATAACTCTTTGTCTTGTACGATGTTATAAATGAATGAATTTAAACTTATGATCTCAGATTCTATATCTAAAAGAATATTCGTAGCTGTAATATATGCTTGAGTAGCTTTTTTGTCTTTTCCTGATTTTTGCCAAGTATCAGCCAGATTCAATAAACTTAATGCTTTTTCTGGATGTTTTTCGCCATATAATTCCGTAGCGATTTTATCAGCTTTTGTAAGGAATACGAGTGCATTATTAAAATCATTTTGTTCATAATAATGAATACCAATATTCGTGATATTACTCAGATATTCATCACTATCTTCTCCAAAATATTTTTTATTTAATTGAAGAGAAGTGTTATATTTTTCTAATGCCTGTTCATGCTTTCCTTGGTCTGATAATATTTTTCCAATATTGAAAGTTACAGCAGCTACATCGCCTTCTGTATCATCATAATCTGCATATATTTTCAATGCTGCTTTATAATAAGAAATGGCTTTTTTATATTTATTCTGATTTCCATAAAGAATACCTAAATCCCTATAAATAACAGAATTAGAAAAATCATCTTTACCATATAATTCATATTGTTCATTCAATACATAATGATAATATTCTTCCGCTTTGGTAAAATCTCCTTTTTTAGAATATACCTTTCCTAATTCTCTATAACTTTTGACAATATATTTACTATTATCATTTTTTTGCCTGATTTTTAGTGACTTTAAATGACATTTAATCGCATTATCCAAATTTCCTAAATCTCTATAACAATAACCCATATTGAATAAAGAAAGAGAAATACTCATGTCATTTTTATCTAGTAATTTTTTCTTTATTTTCAATGATTTTTCATAATGAGATATGGCATTTTCTAATTCTTTCAAAAAGAATAAACTAATCCCTTTCTTATGATGTAATTTCGCAGTAATTAATGAATCGCTATATTCCAGATTTTCAGCACGAAGAATACCTTTTGTATAATTATTTTTAGCCTCTTCATAATCTTTTTGTTTGGCTCTCGCATTGCCTATTTTTAAATACGCATTCAATAAGGTAATACTAGAGGCAGGTATTCCTTTAGTTATTGGAGTATAAAATTCAATTGCTTTTTCATATTCTTTTTTCAAAAACAAAGCATCTCCAAGATCTATTAATTCATCAGCACTTTCTTGTGAATAAGCATAAAAAGGAAGCATAAATATCAGCAATAATAAAACAAAAAAACTCCATGCCATTCCTTTCAGAATGATATGGAGTTTTTTGAGAATTGAGTATATATGTTCGTTCAAAATTAGATATTTAAATAAATATTTAAATTTAAAGATGATGATTTTTTATCTAAATATCTCTAAATATCTCTAAATATCTTAGTAACACACCTCACAAGCAGAAAGATTAGGTTGATTCGTATTCCATGCATCCCAAAAATCAGCGGCATTGATACTATTATCCATATTGAAATCAGCAGGAGTCGTATTATATCCAAATGGCGAACCATTTTGACTCTGCCAAATAAGGAAATCCGTTTCATCGATTATCCCATCTCCATTTGCATCGCCAGATATCATCACTGTCTTTCCTGCTATGATTTTTGTTCCTATCGTTCCTATGTCTGTACTTCCATCCGTCAAATCGATAATCGTAGGTTGTGTACCAAAAGATACCTTATTTTCAGAACGTATCGCTAGATGATTTCTGTGTATTACAGCAATATGTAAATCCCTACATAAGGGAAATGAAATAGTACTTCCATCGGCTTCTACGATATCGCCATCTCTTTGAATAATACAGGCTTTTGTCAATGTATCGCCAGATAAAGTATCATATGCCATCACTAATACCCAATCCACAATAGCATCGGATCCATTGGTCGCCAATACGAAAAAATTAGTCATTTCTGTTCCTGCATAATTCCAGGGAGTAGTATTGAATGGTTGTAAGATAGGAATATGTGCTTGAGCTCGCAAGGAATCATACATTAAACTAGTTCCTAAAGGACCTTCCAGAAGTGCCTTGATTTCTACTTGAGCCATACAATCATAATAGGATAGGGGAGCAGTAATGGCATGAGATGTCGCTCCGTCTTGATCGAGTTGACCACCTGTAGTCATTTTTCCTATTCCCGTTACAAAACCAACAGAAGTATCTAAAATACTGGATTTGATACCTCTATAAGTTATGCCTGGATTATCAATCATAATTTGTGCAGCAGCTTTTACTACATGAGGTGCAGCATAAGAAGTACCCTCAGAAGTTCCATAAGTATTAGGAGGTAAGGTGCTGAATATATCTTGTCCTTTGGCAGCAATATCTACGCTTTGCTGTCCCCAATTAGAAAAATGAGCGAAATCTGTAAGGAAAGAATCCATTGCAGCTACAGCGATCAGGTTATCCAATGTGAAATCGGAGGGATAATGATGAACGATGTCATTATCCAGTGTATCATTACCAGCAGAAGCGACGAATAAAGGTTTGCAGCCTGCTGCTGTCGTAGCATTTTTCATGACATTTTCCAATATTATGGACGAAGCACCATAATAGCCAAA
>JBNMOV010000008.1:0-29158 GCA_051275765.1 Maribacter sp.
TCCATGAAAATATTTACTTTCTTGGAATTGATATTCATCTAGTTTTTCGCCATCTGTCGTAAAAAGATAAAAGGTATTATTGCTACCAGAAATAATGCAATCCAGTTCTTTGATATAATGAATCGTATCTACACTGCCATTATGATAAAACGTGAGTTCATTATACTGAGAAAGTTCTGGCTCTAATGCTACGAATGGTTTTGTGGGATCTGAATATCCTCCTAGTATTTTTTTATTGCTTTGTGTCTTGAAAAATAGGAATGCTTTCTCTACGGTTTTATGATCTTTTACCGTTTCTTTTCCTGTGGTATTCAATTTACCATAAGTGGAAATGGTTTCCGTCCCCTTCAATTCTATTTGCCAAAATTTCCCTGCTTTGGTGCTTTTATTAACTAGATAATTCTTCATGAATGTGGTTGTTATTTTTGATAGGATAAAGGTAGGTAATTAGGGAGGAATGATTTTTGATCGTATTCACAATAAGTCTTAGGCTATGCTAAGGGATTAGTATTATCTTTAATCTCATTATTCATAAAATCATTACTAATGAAATTTTTAATTTGTTTCTTATGTTTTGGCTGCCTGATCATCGCTTGTAGTCCTACTCCATTAGCTGAAACTGAAACGATAGCAGAAAATGATTTCGTCGAAATTGCTAGTTTGACTTCAATGGAAGGCAAGCATTGTTTCTTGCAAACGACAAAGTATAAAGAAGCTGTGGTCATGTATGGCGATACCATTCAGTTTATAGATTCTGTTGTGATCAATTTAGAAATAATTGGTAATAAAGTAACAGGAAAAATGGACTGGATTCCTGCTGAAAAAGATAGTGCAAGAGGAACGCTAGAAGGGACGATTGATGGAAATACGGTTACTGTTCTTTATTCTTATACGATAGAAGGCAGTGATCAGCAAGAGGAAAAGGTTTTTGAAATTAGAGAGCATGAACTGGCCATGAAAGTAGGTGAATTAGAGGAAGATGAAAATATGGTTCTTAAATTAAAAGATCCTACTACTGCTACATTCAGAGAAATACTACCTCGTGTGCCTTGTGATTAAATGAAGAAAATATAAAATAAAAAGTCCGACAGAATCTCTCCGTCGGACTTTTTATTTTATTACAAACTGGATAAAGCATCACTAATTAAGCAATCGCAATTTCTTGGCGTGAAGTTTCATGACCTTCCAATTTAGGTAGGCTGATGATCAAAACGCCATTTTCATACTTCGCTAAAATAGCTGCTTTGTCTATCTTATCATTCAAGGCAAACTGACGAACAAATCCTCTAGTAACGTATTCTTGTCGTTTCCAATTATGCTCAGTATCCTTTTTGTTTTCTACTGAAATACTTAAATACTTATCCTTAAGAGCGATGACGAAATCACTCTTTTCATATCCTGGGGCAAATAGATGAAGTTCATATCTATCATCCAATTCCCTGACATTAGCAGGAGGATTATTTAAGGCTGCCTTGAAACTTTCTTTCCATGCTTTTTTTAGTGGATGTCCGCCACAGTTTCTATATTTGTCTGCGTTATTATGGTTCCAATTCTTATGAAATGCTCTTCTGTTATACATACTATTATGGTGTTGTAAATTATTAAAAAATGAGATTTTAAAGCTATTTAAATTTGGTAATTAAATGGCTTCAATGAATTGAATGTTCTTAACCCTTGTCATAGGATTCGAAACATTTTCATAAAACAATGGCTCTACTCCATTATTTATACTTCTACTCAATCTTGGCTGGTGATGATATCTTTTGATATAATGTTCTCCATATCTATCATAAGTAATGAAGTCTTTTACTCTTCTATATATTGCATAAATGATACTCATCACTGCTGCTACTATAAAAGCTACAAATACTACTCTAGCTATAAAGACAAAAAATATAATTCCTATAGCTAAGCCGAAAAACATCTTAAATGGTCTCATGACTATTCTTTTTGAAATGATTAAATAATTACGCAATTTTAATAAGCATGCATTTTTCAATTGCGTATACATACTAGAATACTAGCACTTACTATAGAAGACGAAGGAGTTAGAAGATTACTTTAAAAAAATGAATCTTTTTTTAATTTTATTTAAATTATCTACATATAGTATTAGTAGTCAGTATGTTATTAAATAAAAAAATCCACGAAAAATATTTTCGTGGATTTTAATGCTCCTATATGAGTTGAAATTTATGCTACTTCATTATCCTTTCTTATCTCCAAAATCTCTTCGTTTACAATAATCCTTCCATCGTGATTTCGCTTCTTTTCGTTCTTCATGGTTCATCTCCATCCATTTATTCCTCCAGTGCTTTTTGCCAGAATGTTTCCAAGGTCCTCTACGACCTCGCAATCCGCCAAAAAGAATCTTAGCAAGGATCAATAAACCAGCTGCTTTCCAAAAATTCAAAGGCTTGACTCCTATCGTATCTGGTAAAATAGCATTCCATAAAAGCATAACCACAGACGCCAAAGCTGCAACTATTGCCATGAAAACTACTATAAAAAATAGCACCTTTAAAGGTTTAAATTTGCGTGATAAGTTATTGTCTTTCTCAAACATGATTATTTATTTTTCTTATTATTTCAAAGTGGTTTAAGCAAAAAACTCTCCGTACAACTCCTCCAATCGAACCCTCAAATGTTGGACAGCATATCGTTTTCTAGAAATCAATGTCTTAATATTATCTCCAGTACGATCTGCTATTTCTTGAAACGTTTGATCCTCCAATTCATTCCAAATAAAAACATTTTTTTGCTTTTCAGGTAATTCGTCTAGTGCTTTGAATAGTTCTTCCCAAAAGATCTCTTTAAGGTTTTCATCTTCAGGAGAAACTGAATCTGCCATCAATATTTCTTTGAAATTGAAGCTACCTTCTTCTTTCTCAAAGCTGGCATCAATTAATAAGTCTGGCTTCTGTTTTCTATAGTTGTCCGTAATTCTATTTCGTGCCACTCTGAATAACCAACCACTAATCTGCTCGATTGAATCCAATTCTACTACCCTACTCAATTGATACCAAACCTCTTGCGAAATATCTTCCGCATCAGCATTACTAGGCACCCTTCCTCGGATAAACCGAAAAAGCCTATTGCTATATTCATTAATCACCTTGCTGATCTTTCGTTCCCGTTTTTCAGCCATTTGCTCAGACATATTGATCGCCTTTTTTAAGAAGACGAATGAGTTGGTATTTTACTTTAAAAATTTCAAATAAAATTGATAATCTATTTCAATTACTCATTGTACTATATAAAAATAGGCTTATCATTCTTAAAGATATTCATTTTACAGAAATATCTTTTGATGAATGATAAGCCTAATCAAAGCCTAGTTGATAAAAGAACCTTAGAACTTAGCAGCTAATCGAGTTCCTTGATCAATCGCTCTTTTAGCATCCAATTCAGAAGCATCATCCGCTCCACCTATTAAATGTACTTCTATTCCTTTAGCCTTCAAAGGTTCTTGTAATTCACGCAATGGCGTTTGTCCAGCACAGATAATCACATTATCTACAGGCAACAATATAGATTCACCTCCTCTAGTAATGTGCAATCCTTCGTCATCTATTTTTTCATACGTTACTAACCCTAGCATATTCACATGTTTCGCCTTTAGGCTCGCACGATGTATCCAACCTGTAGTTTTACCTAGATTAGCACCATGTTTTCCCTTAGAACGTTTTAGTAAATAAACTTCTCTAGCTGGTGCAGCATGATTAGGTGCTTTCAACGCTCCTCCTGTGGCATATTCCATATCTACGCCCCATTCTTCCATATACTTAGGAATATTAAGTGCACTTGATTCTCCATCGTGTATCAGATATTCAGATACATCGAAACCAATTCCTCCAGCACCGATCACTGCTACGCATTTACCTACTTCTTTCTTATGGTACAATACGTCGATGTAGCTCATCACTTTAGGATGATCTATACCTTTTATAGGTGGAGTTCTAGGCTTAATTCCTGTTGCCAAAACTACTTCATCGAAATCAGATAACAACATTTCATCTGCTCTCGTATTCAAATGAAGATGAACGCCCGTTACTTCAATTTGTCTTTTAAAATATCGCAATGTTTCATGGAATTCTTCCTTCCCAGGAATCTCTTTTGCCATATTGAACTGTCCACCGATTTGGTGTGATGCTTCAAATAAATGAACTTCATGACCTCTTCCTGCAGCTATCGTAGAACAAGCCAATCCTGCTGGACCAGCTCCAACTACTGCTATTCTTTTCTTTTTAGATGTTGGTTCGATGATAACTTCTGTTTCGAAACAAGCTCTTGGATTTACTAAACAGGAACATATTTTCAATTGAAAAGTATGATCTAAACAAGCTTGATTACAACCAATACAAGTATTGATTTCATCTACTCGATTATCCATCGCCTTTTGTACCAAATCTGGATCTGCCAAAAATGGACGAGCCATAGAAACCATATCTGCATGACCATCAGACAAAATTTCTTCTGCAATGCCTGGCATATTGATTCTATTCGTAGTGACCAAAGGAATATTCACTTCTCCCATCATACGTTTCGTAATCCAACTGAATCCACCTCTAGGAACCATAGTTGCAATAGTTGGCACTCGTGCCTCATGCCAACCAATTCCTGTATTGATAATCGTTGCTCCTGCTTTTTCAATTTCCTTTGCCAGATGAACTACTTCTTCCCAAGTACTTCCGTCATCTACCAAATCTAGCATAGATAATCTGTAGATAATGATAAAATTCTTGCCCACAGCTTCTCTTACTGCCTTCACTATTTCAATAGGGAATTTGATTCTATTTTCATAAGATCCACCCCATTCATCTTCTCTATGATTGGTCTTTCTTATGATGAACTGATTGATTAAATATCCTTCAGAACCCATTACTTCTACTCCATCATAACCTGCATCTTGTGCTAGTTTCGCACAATTCGCATAATCCTTCACTGTTTGCCAAACCTCGTCACTTTTCAATGCTCTAGGAGGAAATGGTGTAATAGGAGATTTGATTGCAGATGGTGCTACCAAATTAGGACTATAGGCATATCTACCTGCATGCAAAATCTGCATACAGACTTTTCCACCGTTTTCGTGTACTGCTTTTGTAATCGTTTTATGATGTGCGACTTCCTTTTCTTCTGAAAGCTTAGATCCGCCCATAAAAACAGCTCCATCTTCATTTGGACCTATTCCTCCGGTAACGATAAGCCCTACGTTTCCTTTGGCTCGTTCGCCATAAAAGGCTGCTAATCTTTCTATTCCTCCTGGCAATTCTTCTAAACCAGTGTGCATAGAACCCATTAATACTCTATTCTTCAAGGTAGTAAAGCCTAAATCCAAAGGCTTTAAAAGGTGCGGAAATTGTTTTGACATCTTATTGTTTTATTAGAAATTCAAGAAGACAATGATAAAATATATATTGATAATCAGCCTTTTATCTTAAAATCTTAATATCTATACATCTAACTATCTACTTAATCAAACATGAATATAATGACAATTATGTGCTAATGCAATTTGATTTAGTGAATTTTCGCTAAAATCCTTGTTCCTGCAATTCAATGAATTGCAGGAACAAGGATAAAATAGGATACTAAATTCATTCATTATAATTGTTTGACTAACATAATTTAAAAGCTATTTGTTTTGAATTAATTCAAAACAAATAGCTTTTAAACACGAATAATTAATTATCGAATTTATATAATTCATAATTTTCGATTAATCGAATTAGTTTTTTAGGATATTTTTTATCCGTCGCATATCCTGCTTTTTTTAATTCATAACACCAGGATTTGTAATCATTTTTATTTAAATTAAATAAATTAGAATAACGGTCTTTTTGTAAAAAAATAGGATGTGCATTATAAGATTCTTTTTCTGATTTATATTTCATGAAAAAATCTTTATGCGTATCATCATTAAAATTCATGCAATGTCCTTTTTTGCATTTTTTTGAAAAACATTTAATTCCAAAATGATTATTGTAATTTGTTGCTAATTTTTATTTTCCAAAATTAGTTTATAATAATGCTTGAGCTAAAGTAATGGAAGCAGGAATATTATATTTATTCATTTCATTTTGTGCTAATTCAAAATGGTTTTTAATATAATTAATTACTGATTTATCATTTTTAATTTTATTCGAAGTTAAAATACTTTTTCCTTCTCCATTATTTAATTGAGAAATAGATTTTTTTGAAAAAAAAATCCATATTTAATTGAGGAATTAAATTAGAATAATTACTATTTTTTAATTGCAATTGAAAATTAAGATCTTTATTATAAATAATAAATCCTATAAATAAAATTACGACATATTTATGCCAATTAATTTTCCAATGTGTTGAAAAATTATGTAAATAAACATCAGCAATATGTTTGGCAGAAATTAATTTTTGGTTCATAGTTGGTTCTTTATTATAAAACATTTTATCACAACTAAAATCCCTATTTTCTAACCAAAATTTTATAATAATCAAAAATTAAACGTCTGATTTTCAGATGTTTGATTTTTGATTGTCGAAAATAATTAAACTAAATAATTTAAAAATTCAGCCGCAAAATACCCTGTTTATGCTGTTTTAAATTAATTTAAAACAGCATAAACAGGGTAAAACTATTCAATTAAACTTAATTTAATACTTTTTGATATTGTACTATTTTTTATTGAAACAAAATACATTCCAGCTGTTAAATTATCATGAGGTAATTTAATATTACTTTCTCCTTTTTCAACATCTTCCTGAATACTTATTACCATTTGTCCTGACATGTCAAATACATCAATATAGACTTTTTGATTTTTGTCAGTATTCATTTTAATATTAGTATATCGTCCAACTTTTGATGGATTAGGACTTAATACAATATTAAATTGAGCATCGAATAATATCTTTTTTATATTAGAATAATTAATCGTTCCATCAAAATCTTCTTGAGCTATACGATAATAATTTAAACCTACAGATGGGTTTCTATCTATGACTTCATATTTTTTTAATGTGGATGAATTTCCTGTTGCTTCAGTCCAATTAATGTTTTCAAAATCAACTCCATTAGAACTTCTCTGAGCATAAAAGCCTGCATTATTTGTTTCACTAGCAGTTTCCCATGTCAATAATGAATGTTTTTCAATTTTTTCTACTTCAAATTTAATTAACTCTACTGGTAGAGGAATATTATCTCCTGATTCATGGAAAAAGAATTCTGAAAAGCTAGAAACTGTTGTTTCAATAAAAGAACCATTCAATGCTAAGCCTTGGCGAGCATTAGGTACTAATTCGGCTCCTAATCCAGCAGAAGTATGAGTTGTACTACAGTTTCCATTTGGGTATTTTGTAATCAGTAAATCATTTATATTGGATGTATTATGTGTAGCTTCATTAGCCGTTATTAAATCATTATACTCTTCATCCATGAAAAATAATCTTACTTTAACAGGATTGGCAGGCTGATTAGAAACTGTTATTGTAATATTCCGAGATAACAAATTTTGTAGAGAGCCGCTTATCCTATTTCCATTAGAATGCTTATAGAAACTAGCGGTAACAAGTCCTAAGTTCTCCGTGTTTTCAATGGCAGCGATAATATCTCCACCTACTTTTATATTTATCCACTCACCAGTTTCGCCAGCACCATCAATAATTTCACCTCCATTATCACCTGTACATTCATTAGTAGTACCTGAAGCAACTACACATGGGTCTACATTGATGGTGATAGGTATAAGATTACTCATACATAGACCACCACACATCCAATTAGATATATTATCTGCATCTGACTGAGTATTTCTAACTACCATATTTCCACAACTATGATTCACTCCATGACCATTCCAACCAGAATCGGTAATTACTATCCCTTGAGGTGTAGTAATATTAAAACTCTGGATAGTTTCTTCTGTATAAGACCAAAATACAGCATCCATAATTACAGGAGATGTTGGAATAGTGATATCCACTATCATGATCCAACCGCCATTTTCATCTCCTTCTCCAACTTTCCAATCTATATTTTCACCCCAGAAATTTGGAGAAGATGGCTCGTCATCTATCCAAGAATATGAGCCTGGCGTAGGATCTACAAGAACATGAGATACAGAATTGGGAGAATTTATATCATCATAGCCATTACTGATCACTATTTCATAAGAACCTGTAAGTCCTGAGCCAGGAATGACTACTTCGAAAATATCTGGCTCCGTTAAAAATTTATCAATATAAATTCCTGAATCAGCTGAGAAAGTAGGTGTTTCTACTAAATAGTATGTTGTCGTACTTGTTGGAGAAGCAGTATATGGAGCTTCGCCTAATAGCTCTGTTCCTAAAGCATCTGCATAAATATATACTTGTCTATCATTTAAATATTCAGATGAAATAATTGTGCTTTCATTACAGCCTATCGAAGCAGAAGAAGCTAAAGGTATTGGATCTATCGAACCACAATTCGTATTGAAATAATATGGTCCATACCATGCACTATTATTATAATTGTCACATTTTGTCCTTGCATAAAATTGATATAATGCAGAAGGAATTAGATTAGTTGCAGAATAGTTTGTGGAATTATGATTACTTAGCGTACCTGTTCCTAATGCTGTTCCTGCGATACCTAATTCAATATCCCAAGACGTTTCATCGCTACTACTATTCCATGTCAAATCTGCTGAATTAGATGTAATGTTTATTGCATTGAGTCCATTAATAGCACTCAAGCATGAGCTTATACAAATGTCATCTAGGTAAAAGCTATGGCCATCGTTCCCTTCGTTTGGAATATGAAATGCAATGAAGACATTTCCAGTGTATTCATTCAAATCAATTACATGCTCTTGGTAAATTGTATAATAACAGGTTGAATTAGGTAGTAATATATTGGTGAAGTCAGAAGGACTGTTTCCTGTGGTAGATAGCAATACCTCAAAATTATTAGGTTCATTATAGGAACCACTTCTATACCAAAATTGTAATAATTCACTACCTGTCAGTGTGATTTGGGGAGAGATAAGGTAATCATCATTGTTGCCTCCATTACCATCTGTAGATATTTGAACTCCCTTATCACCTGAATGTGATGCGCTACTATTAAGTAGCCAAGAATTCCCGTCATTATTCGCATCAATGACTGTCCAGCAAGACTCATGACTACTTCCTGTGTCGAAACTTTCGCAATAAGGAGTGGTCAATACATCACAAAGCGTTTTGAAAGTAGATTTCTCTGACCAGTTGCTACTTCCATTATTATCACAATTGCTTCTTACATAGTAATCATATTTGGTATCACTAAGAAGATTTGAGAGATGATACGGATTAGCATTAATACCAGTAATCGTCGTTCCTGTTCCTTCTATGAAACCTATTTCGCCCCATTCTATGTCCCATGAAGTAGCAGAATTATTTTCTATCCAATGAAGGTCAGCAGTTGATTGGCTAATTTCGCTAGCTGTTTCTATGGATGGTGCAAGACATGAAGTAATACAGATGTTATCAAGAGAAAGATAATAGCCATCATTTCCTTCAGTTGGAATATGAAAGGCGATGAAGATATTTCCAGAATAAGAACTTAAATCAATCACTTCTTCTTGATAGCTCGTATTTGAATACGAAGCATTGGGGATTAATACATTGGTGAAATCTGATGGATGATTCCCAGAGGTAGAGAGTAGTACTTCAAAATTGTTAGTAGTTGAAGAAGATGCTACTTTATGCCAAAATTGTAATAATTCGCTACCTGTCAGTGCAATGGGTGGGGAAATTAGATAATCATCATTATATCCTTGATTACTATTGGTGTTTATATAGGCACTCTCATTTCCTGCATTGGCTGAAATACTATTAATCTGCCAAGAATCGCCATCATTATTTGCATCAATTACTGTCCAGCAGTGTTTATCATTACTATTTGCATTGAAATTTTCGCAATAAGGAGTCGTGAATACATTGCAAAGCGTTTTGAAAGTAGATTTTTCAGACCAATTACTGCTTCCGTTTGAGCCACAATTACTTCGCACATAATAGTCATATTCAGTATCGCTGGTAAGCTCTGTCAGATAGTGCTGGTTGGTATTAATACCAGCTAAGATCGTTCCTGTACCTAATTCAAAACCTGCCTCACCCCACTCTATATCCCATGAATTAGCATTGTTATTTTCTATCCAATCGGGTTTGGCAGTTGTTTGGCTAATCTCGCTAGGCGTTTTAATGGATGGTGCAATACATGAGGTAATGCAAATATCATCTAGATGAAGAGAATATCCATTATTTTCTCCACTTGGAATATGGAAAGCGATGAAGATATTTCCTGTATAGGAATCTAAACTAATCACTTGTTCTTGATAACTTGTATTGGAATAAGAAGTGTTAGGGATTAATACATTGGTGAAATCTGATGGATGATTCCCTGAGGTAGATAGTAATACTTCAAAATTACTAGGAGCTGAACTATGCCAGAATTGTAATGATTCGCTACCTGTCAGTGTAATGGGTGGTGAAATCAAATAATCATCATTCCCTTCATTATCATCGGTATATATGTGAACACTCTCATCTCCAGAGTTGGTCGTATTATTATCGAAGGACCATGAATCACCATCATTATTAGCATCGATGACTGTCCAGCAAGATTCAACATTACTATTGGAATCAAAGCCTTCACAATAAGGAGTGGTGAAGGGATTACACATTGTAGTAAAAGTGAATGGTCCTGACCATTCACTTTTGCCATCTATAGATCCGCAGTTAGCTCTTACATAAAATTCATACGAAGTATCTGGTAGTAAGTTTGAAAGAATATAAGGGTTATCTAGTATACCATTCAATTCATTCACCCCTCCTTGATTAAATCCTATTGGACCATATTTTATTTCCCATGCAGCTGGAGGGGCTAGATTTTCATCTATCCAAGTTAATTCGGCAGAGGTGGACGTTACGTTGTTTGCAATAAGCTCTGAAGGGTTTGAACAACTTGGTGCATTGATAATTGTGACATCATCTATAGCAATATCTCCTCTAGAACCAGACCCTCTCGTTCCTATAAAGCGCATTTTTAAGCTTGTACTTCCTACATAAGGACCTAAAGGCAAAATTATTTCAGTCCAAGAGCTACCTTGATTTCCGCTAAGTGTAAATATATTATCCCACGAGATGCCATCAGTACTCACCTCTACATCTAATGATCCAATATGATTACCATACATATTGTACCAAAATACAAGTTTGGGGAAAGCAATAGAGCTGATGTCTAAAACTGGACTAGTCAATGTAGTCTGAGCTCCAGAATAACTACTAGATGCTTCCGTGAAAGCAAAATAACCTGAACCAGAAGTATGATCTCCAGCTTGTGGGCCTGTTGAGCCAGATGGCGTACTTTTTTTGAATAACCAGCGATAATTCCCCGTATAAGAAACTGTCCAGTCAGAAGGGCTGAGACCACTGTTTTCAAATGATTCGAGCCAAGAAAGATCCTCTACGTCCATTTTATTTGGTTCTAAGTCCAGATGAGGACCCTCTGGATTAGTAGTATAAGCTAACTGACCTAGGCACAAAAAAAATAAAAAATAAAAATTAGTAAATATTTTCATAGTTACATGGTTTGAAGAGTGCTTATAAATAATACTAACTAGTTAGTATAACTACCTGTTCCTAAGAATTTTATGGATACTTATGAATTTTTATAAACAAAATAAAAAGGGGCTTTCTTTTATTTTTAGAAGAATAAAAAAGGGAGATAAGGTATTTAGAAAGACTTATAACAAATTATATTTCACTTACTATATTTGTCAATGTGAGGAATAATAAACGAAATTTAAACCCGATATAATTTATTTTGTGACACACGAAGCAAATCATATTTGATTTAAATGCATTATGTGATATAGTTTGTAGAAAAAATCAAAAATGAACTGCTAGAAAAAATTATAGATTCAATGAAATATAGCTTTAGGCAAGAGATATTTTTGGAATGAGAGATACTGTTACGTAAAAAAGCCAATAGCCCTTGAACAAGGACTATTGGTCTTTTATGTAAAGTACTCCCTAACTTATTTAGTTTTGGTAACTTATTTTATAATATCAAAAACTCTATATACATCAACAAATTTTCCATCCTCTTGTATTGTAGCTGTAAAGATCAGTTTTCCTCCAGTTTTTGTCTTTCTCAATAATCTCATGATTTCAAGGGAAATATCTCCATTGGAATTAACTTCCTTGAAAGTACTCCCCTTCTCATAAAATACATTCAAAGAAGAAACCGTAACATCATCACCATATCTATTCCTTACAATCAAATTATTTGTCAATGAATTAATGACCTGTTCTTCTGTTATTCTTTCGCCTCTTAATGATCCCCAGTGGATACGATAATTTCCAGATGCACCAGAAGAAAGGAAAAAACGAATAGGAAGGCTCATTTTAGTTTTCACAGCTTTTCCTTTTTCGATACCTGCTTCCCATTTAGGCATATCAGAAAGAACTCTTATAGCTTCTGCTCCACATCCTCCACCAATCTCCCTATTGATAGAAGGATCTAAAATATTTCCTTTTTCGTCTATAATGAAATTGATAAATATGATACCTTCAATAGCCTTCGCTTTAGCTTCTTTGGGATACTCTAAATAAGCGGATAGATATTCTACAAGTTTGTCATTAGAACATCTTCTTTTTTCTTTAGATTTATCTCTCATTTTTCCGCAACCAGGAAAATAAGGCATTTGTGTAGTTCTGGTATAAATCTTCCCCATATCTGTTTCTTCAAATTCGGAAGGAAGTAGTTGCTTCTCATCATTAGGTAAGGTATCCTGCTGGGATAGCATTGGTTTTATAGGCTCTTCATATACAATATTCACGTTCTTAGCGGTCATTTTTCTTGCCTGCCTTAGATCAAAAGGAACTTTGATATTATAAACGACACTCACTGCTTCTCCCTCACTTTTTGCAGAATGCCAAATCGGCATATTTTTTACTACTCTCAATGCTTCTGCTCCACATCCGCCACCAATATTATTAATAATATTAGGATTAACGACTTTTCCTGATCTGCTGATAATACAGCTAATAATAACTACACCTTCTATACTTTCTTGCATGGCAGTGCGAGGATATTTTAAGTGCTTTTGTATATATTGATCTAATTTAGAGCGAGTACAGGTATCTTTATTTTGGGATTTGGTACAACTATTCCAATAGGGCATTTGTTCAGCACGTACCATGACTTTGCCCAGATCCTCTGGTTGGGCAGATACTGCTAGAGATGACAGCAAGATAGCTGTAATTAGGTAAGTAAGTTTTTGTAGCATAGTGAGTATGTTTAGTAATTGCCAATAAACCAAAAGTGAAATCTGAGGATTTTGAATTGCAAGCATTATTTCTCATATAAAATAAAACCCTTTTTGTTCACATAGAGTATGTTAGGATCTTATTTTAAAACTGAAAATAAAGTATTTTATGGCTAAACAAGGCTCTTTTTTTGTGAGATAGCAGGGCTATCTTGAGCAAAAAAACCAAAGTATAGGGATAAAAGACATATTTTTAAGCCAAAAGATGAACTCCTAACATACTCTTGCTATCTAAAAAAGTGCCAACTCATTAAAAGTTTTTTATATTTGATTGAATGTCAAGTCAAATAATACTTTAAAAATAATCTTTTTTGAAGAAACTCGCTTGATTTTCAAATACTATTAAGACTGTTTGATGATCTCTTAGCAAATTTTAACATAGATAGGCAACCTATTAACACACAAACAACTCTTTAATACACAGGTGTATTAAAGGAAGGGGGAAATAATGATATAGGAATCTGACGGATTCTTATTCCTTTTGTCTTCTACGCTAAAGACCGTGGTAAACTGCTGAAAAGTATTTACAGAGCTATGGAAATATTTTTTGTCTTGACATCAAAAATAATAACCTCGCCATTTTCCCTGTATTATTAATTTCCTAACATACCCTAAGTGATAATTATTTTATTTACTAACAAATCTACAACCATGAATCGAATTTTATTACCGATGGCAATACTTCTTGGAGTATTCTCGATCGTCGCTTGTAATAAGAAAATTAATGATGCGACAAAAGAGACAGTGAAATCTGAAACTGAAGATATGATTGGATTGTCTGCCTCAGAAGATACGAAATACGACTATGAGTCCGTTCCTGGAGATCCTATAGGCGTGAAGATGTACACACTCAAAAACGGCATGAAAGTCTATATGAGTGTGAATAAGAATGAACCTAGAATTCAAACGAATATCGCTGTAAGAGCAGGTTCTAAACACGATCCTGCTGATGCTACTGGATTGGCTCATTACTTAGAGCATATGATGTTCAAGGGAACGAGTGAAATCGGTACACTAGACTGGGATGCGGAGCAGGAAAAATTAAAAGAAATTTCTGATTTATATGAAAAACATCGTTCAGAAATAGACCCTGCTAAAAGAAGTGCCATCTATGCAAAAATAGATCAAGTATCCAATGATGCAGCAAAACTTGTAGCAGCCAATGAATATGATAAAATGGTTACTTCTTTAGGAGCAAAAGGGACAAATGCTTATACTTCTGTAGAGCAGACCGTTTATGTAAACGACATTCCTAGCAATGAATTGGAGAAATGGATGCAATTGGAATCTGAACGATTCCAAGAATGTGTACTTCGTCTTTTTCATACGGAATTAGAAGCAGTATATGAGGAGTTCAATATCAATCAAGATAGGGATTTTAGAAAATCGAATAGTGCATTGAGTGAATCACTATTTCCTTCACATCCATATGGAACACAAACGACGATTGGAAAAGGAGAACATCTAAAAAATCCTAGCCACGTAAAAATCCAAGAATACTTCAATAAGTATTATGTGCCTAATAATATGGCTATCGTTATTTCTGGAGATATTGATCCAGATGATGTAGTAGCTAAAGTAGAAAAATACTTTGGTTCATACGAAGCCAAAGAAATGGACAGACCTGTATTTCCTCCTCAGCCAAATTTGACTAAGCGAGTAGAAAAAGTTGTCTATGGTCAACAAGATCCTTATGTAGATTTTGCATGGAAATTTGATGGTGTAGGTTCTGCAGATCCTATCATGCTACAAATGCTAAAAGGAATATTGAATAATGGAAAAGCAGGATTATTAGATATTAATATCAATCAAAAGCAAACTGCACTAGAAGCAGATGCTTGGGTTTGGCCTTATGAAGATTATTCTGTTTTTGGATTATTTGGTAAGCCAAAAGAAGGGCAGAGTTTGAAGGAATTGGAAGAATTATTATTAGCGGAAGTAGATAATTTAAAAGCAGGTAAATTTGATGATTGGTTGATGAAAGCTGTGATTAAGAATCTAAAACTGAGTGAAATCAGAGCAGCAGAATCTAATCAAGCCAGAGTAGGTGCGATGACCAATGCTTTTGTAAGAGGACTTTCTTGGGATGATTATGTGAATCGTATGAATGATATGGATAATATCACGAAACAGGAAGTTATCGATTTTGCTAAGAAATACTTACGTCGTGATAATTATGTAGTTGTTTATAAGAAACTGGGAGAAGATAAGGAAACGGTGAAAGTGGACAAGCCTAGTATTACGCCAGTGAGTTTGAATAGAGAGCAGTCGTCGGAATTCACAGAAGAATTTATGGCAAAAAAATCTGCGAGTCTTGCTCCTACATTCGTGAATTATAAGGAAGCTATCCAAAAGCAGGAAATGCAAAAAGGATTGAGTTTCGAATACATGAAGAATGAGGATAACGAGCTATTTTCCTTATTGTATATTGTAGAAATGGGAAAGAATCATGATAAGAAATTGCCAATGGCAGTTGACTATCTTAAATATCTAGGAACAGATAAATATACAGCGAAGCAATTGCAAGAAGAATTTTTCAAACTAGGTTTGAGTTTCAATGTAAGTAGTGGAAATGAGCGAGTATATGTATCCCTTTCAGGATTAGAGGAATCTATGGAGAAAGGAATTGATTTATTCGAACATATCCTAGCTAATGCAAAAGGAGATAAGACTGCACTTGAAAATGTGAAGGGAGACATGATGCTTCGTCGTAAGAATGCTAAGACAGACAAGAATGCTGTTCGTCGTCAAGGATTGACTAATTATGCAAGATATGGTGATAATTCTGCATTTACAGATGTATTGCCAGAAGCTGAAATAAATGCGATCACTCCAGATGAATTAGTACAAAAGGTGAGGAATTTATCTAGCTATGAGCATACTGTATTCTACTATGGAACTAAATCCAAAGTAGAAGCAGCTAGTATGATCAAAAAGTATCACAAAGCACCTGCTATACTCAAACCTATTCCTGAAGGAAAAAAATATAAGGAAGTAGGAGGAACGAAAAACGAAGTATATTTCGTAGAATTTCCAATGGTTCAAGCAGAAGTATTGATGATGTCAAAAGGTACTGAAAAATTCAGTTTGGAGCAGTATATCATGGCTGAGTTATATAACAATTACTTTGGCTTTGGTTTGTCATCTATCATGTTCCAAGAGATTCGTGAATCCAGAGCATTGGCATATTCTACTTATGCATTTTATGGTTCTCCATCTAAGAAAGATAATGCACATTACTTGCAAGCATATGTAGGTACGCAGGCGAATAAATTACCAGATGCTGTAGCTGCTGTAAGAGAAATATTGAATGATATGCCTGTCTCTGATGAGCAGATAGAAACCGCTAAAAATTCTATCCTAAAGAAAATCGAAACGGAAAGAATCAATGGTTCTGATAAGTATTGGCAGTCAAGAGCTGCAGCAGAACGTGGCATGGATAGAGATATTCGTGAGGATGTCTATAAGAAAATGAAGACCGTTACTGTAGATGAATTGAAAGAATTTCAACAGAATAATGTGAAAGATCGTGAGTTCGTTATCATGGTAATGGGTACCAAGGAGAATATTGGCGAAAAAGGAATGGAATACCTAAAGACATTAGGTGATGTGAAGGAATTGAGTTTAGAAGAGTTGTTTGGATATTAATATGATATTTTAATATACTTAAACACTGATAGAAAAGCGGTCATGCAAATTTTTGCATGACCGCTTTCTTTTCTTTACTAACTGAATAGCGTATAAGCTGATTATTTTGAACAAAAAAAATGTATTTTGGTTACTTATTACTACTATTCTATAAAAAATGAAAGCAATAATTGTAGGTGCAGGAATTGGAGGATTGGCTACAGCCATACGTTTGAATCATCAAGGGTATGATGTAGAGGTTTTTGAATCGAATGATTATCCAGGAGGTAAATTATCTGAAATCAACCTGGGCAGTTATCGTTTTGATGCAGGACCTTCCCTTTTTACAATGCCAATGTATGTAGATGAATTATTCGAATTATGTGGCGAAAATCCAAGGGAATATTTTAATTATTTTCAGCTAGAAACGATCTGCAATTATTTTTGGGAAGATGGCACAAAGTTATCTGCATTTGCTGATCAGAAGCGATTTTTTAAAGAAATAGAACAACAACTCAAGGTAGATCCCAGTGCCTTGAAAAGAGCATTAAAAGATAGTGCAGATAAATATGAATTGACAGGAAGAATATTTTTGGAACGACCACTTCATAAATGGAAAACGTGGTTTTCTAAGGATGTTTTCAAATCATTGTTGAAATTATATAAATTAGATATTTTCAAGACGATGCACCAAGTTAATCAGAGGAATTTGGGACATCCTAAATTGGTACAATTTTTTGATAGATTCGCTACTTACAATGGTTCTAATCCTTATCAAGCATCAGGCATATTGAATATTATTCCTCATTTCGAGCATCATTTTGGAGCATATTTTCCAAAGGGTGGTATGATTGAAATTACAAGGAGTCTTCATCAGCTAGCAGAAAGAAATGGTGTCCGGTTTCATTTTGGAGAAAAGGTAGAGGAGATTATTGTAGAAAAAGGTAATGCTAGAGGTATTCGTATCAATGGAAAAGAATGGAGATCCGATATAGTAGTGAGTAACATGGATATTCATCCTACCTATAAAAAATTGCTACCAAAGGAAAAACATCCCAATGAAATTTTGGAAAGTGAGCGTTCTTCATCTGCCCTTATTTTCTATTGGGGTATTCAGCGATCATTTTCAGAATTAGACTTGCATAACATCTTCTTTAGCGATGATTACAAGCAGGAATTTGAAGATATTTCAAGAGGGACTATTTATCATGACCCCACTGTTTATATCAATATTGGTAGTAAACTCAATACTAGTGATACACCAGATTGTGGTGAGAATTGGTTTACGATGATTAATGTGCCTTATAATGCTGGACAGGATTGGGATAAACTGATTAAAGTAGCAAGAGAAAAGATTATCACTAAAATAAGTCGGATATTAGGTGTCGATATTGCACCATTAATCGTACAGGAGGATATTCTTGATCCTAGAAAAATAGAATTGCGGACTTCCTCTTTTGCAGGAGCATTGTATGGTACAGCTTCCAATGACAGGATGGCTGCATTCAAAAGGCATGCTAATTTTTCATCTAAGATTCAACAGTTGTACTTTTGTGGTGGTAGTGTACACCCTGGAGGAGGAATTCCATTATGTTTACTCTCTGCTAAAATAGTGGCAGATCTGGTAAAGGAGCAATAAATGTCTTTCACTCCCTTAAAATATAAATTCATGGCAAGAGAATATATGGGTAATAGGTTTTTGACGAAAGCAATCGCACAATCGAAGGAAGAAATTAATGCGATGAAACATTATAGTAAGGTATCTTTTATCCTTATTATTTTATATGGTGTAGGAATTATCTCTTTGATTTTGAATCTTCATCCTTTATTTATTTACCTCACGCCATTGAATCTTTTGATTTCTTTTGCTCTAGTGATGTATGCCCATCCTAAGTGGGAATGGAGGATTATTCTTGTTTTGCTCATCAGTTTTTCTGTTGGAATGGCAGTGGAAATAATAGGCGTCGCAACAGGAGATATTTTTGGAGCGTATGAATATGGGGATGTACTAGGGCCTAAAATCGAAGGTACGCCTTATGCAATAGGATGGAATTGGATGATGTTGATATATTGTACTGGTGCAGTGGTGAATAGAATTACTTATTTTAAGGAGCATAAGTTGTGGCATATTTTCCTTAAAAGCTTTTTAGGAGGATTGTTGTTATTGAGTCTTGATGTATTGATAGAGCCAGTGGCTATCATGCAAGGATTCTGGTCTTGGGGAGGAGATGGTAATATTCCTACGCAAAATTATGTGGCTTGGTTTATCATTTCATTCTTTTTATTGTTTATTTTCAACTTTCTTCTCAAAGATTTGAGAAACAAAGCAGCGTTTACTTTGTTAATTCTACAGTTTTTATTCTTTTTCTTTTTGGGATTAAAATGGTAATTTTGGCATGAAGTTGTTTAAAAAGTGATTGATATACTGAGAATTAATTGGTTTTCGGATTGTTAAAA
Organism: Maribacter sp.; assembly: GCA_051275765.1. Taxonomy (GTDB): domain Bacteria; phylum Bacteroidota; class Bacteroidia; order Chitinophagales; family Saprospiraceae; genus JAHDCE01. The sequence goes on from JBNMOV010000008.1 coordinate 19,419, forward strand.
TTCATAGCTTCTGAAAATCAAGCAATTGCTACTAACGTTGGTCTGTAAAGCGAATACCGCTAGGTATAATAATGACTTGCAAGTAGATTATTAAATCATTTTACAACTTCTATATAAAATAAGAACATGGAGATATTGATATACGTACTCATTACGATTGCGACTTTCCTAGGGATGGAATTTGTGGCTTGGTTTGCTCACAAATATATCATGCATGGGCTTTTATGGATTTGGCATGAAGATCATCATCAGCCACACTTAAAAGATGGCTTTTTCGAAAAGAATGATTTGTTCTTCCTTGTCTTTGCTATTCCTAGTGCGACCTGTTATATATTGGGTTCTGCTACTCCTCAGCTTTGGTTGTTTTTTGTAGGTGTAGGGATTTCAATTTATGGACTGGTTTACTTCCTTATACATGATGTGTATATCCATCGTAGGTTCAAGTGGTTCAATAAATTAGACAATTCGTATTCCAAAGCGATATTAAGGGCTCATGGTTCTCACCATGCCAAACAGCACAAAGAAGATGGAGAATCCTTTGGCTTATTGTGGATAGATTTGAAGTATTTTAAGAAGAGGAGTGAGTGGAAAAAGAATGAAAAGAACAATACAATTTATCTTCAGGATTGATATTCCTAATTTTTAAACAACATCGTAGAATACATAGTTATTAGTGTGTACATTTCAGTAAAGTAAAATACGATATAATTTACGAATATAAAATATTATGAATTATGAAAATCAATTATATTAGTCTATTTTTCATATTTTTATTTACTCCACAACTGTCTTTCTCGCAAGAGATGCCAATAGATTTTTCGGATGTTGCAGAAAATTTCACTGCTTTCTCAGGAAGTAGTTTTTCTTTCAATATCGATCCTAACGATTCTGGAAATGATGTAGGACAATTTTTTAATGATGGCTCTGATCCCTTGCAAGGTTTTTCACTTGATTTAATCAAATCTATTGATTTAGATTTTCAAAATACGATTTCTTTATCATTTTATGGATTTGATCCTAATACACATAATGTAGTTTTAAAGTTAGAGAATGGCGTAAATCCTGATGTTGAAGTTACCCAAAATGTACCTTCTGGAGGTGGTTGGACAGATGATATTACTTTCGGTTTTTCTAACGCAGTATTAAGTTCAGATGGTATAACGCCTGTTAATGCTACGGGGATATATGATAAATTAACAATTATCATTGATGGAGGTATTACAACTCCTGGAACGTACTTAATTGACAATATTGACGATGGCTCTATAGGAACGGATCCAAATGAGATTGATGTAGAATACACAAATTTAGTTTGGGAAGATGAGTTCGATACTCCAGGAGCGGTGAACTCAAGCAATTGGCATCATCAAACGCAAGTTATTTTCCCTGGAGTGGGATGGTCTAATGGTGAAGAACAGCATTATACAAATCGCATTGACAATTCTTTTATTGACGATTCAGGCTTTCTACACATCGTAGCAAAACAGGAAACTTTCACAGAGCAGAATTTGACAAAAAATTATACTTCAGCACGTTTAAATTCGAAATTTGCCTTTACCTACGGTAGAGTCGATGTAAGAGCAAAATTACCTTTAGAAGCAGGTACTTGGCCAGCAATTTGGACACTTGGTAAAAATATTAATGAAGATGGTGCGTTTTGGGTTTCAGACTTTGGTACCACAAGTTGGCCTGCTTGCGGAGAGATAGATATTATGGAGCATGGAATATTTTCAGGAGAAGATATAAATTATATTAATAGTGCTATTCATACGCCTTGTTGTAATGGAGGCAATCCAAATCAAGGAGGGATAACTGCAACAGACCTTGCCAATGAATTTCATGTATATTCTCTAAATTGGTCTCCAGATCAAATAACATTTTTGCTAGATGGAGTTGGTTTTTATACTTATAATCCAGCCATTAAGGATGCTAATACATGGCCATTTTTTGAAGACCAATTTATATTACTTAACGTTGCAATGGGCGGTTTCGCAGGAACTATAGATCCTGGATTTACACAAAGTCCTATGATTATAGATTATGTTAGAGTGTATCAAGATGAGATAGTAAGTATTGAAGATAATTTTAATAATACGATGCGAGTTTATCCTAATCCAGCGAATGATAGGATTTATGTAACGGCTGATGTAATTCCAAGTAGCTTAGTAGTTTACGATGTTTTTGGCCAACTAATACTTAGAAAAGTAACAGATACTAATAGTATAGATGTGAGTAGTTTAAATTCAGGGGTTTATTTTATTGAGGTGAATTTAAACAATGAGAAAGTGGTGAAGAAAGTAATTGTTAATTAATAATTACTCAAAATACTAGCCATTAATATCGTATTCTGTCATAAAAAATAATTCAAAATAGAGTGCATAATATAAATTAATATATTATTGCGACAGCGATACCTGGTGTTTTTCTTGTAATACAAAGTATAACATAATCAAACTTAGTGGCATTCTGAAACCAATCAGAATGTCGCTTTTTTTACTCAGATTATATCCTTATTCTTCCTCTAATATTTCCTTTACTCTTCCTACTTGTCCGTCTTCTAAACGCACCTTTATTCCATGATGATGATTAGGCGATTTGGTGAGAATATCCTTTACGATTCCTTCTGTGAGATTGCCAGATCGCTGGTCTTGTTTTAATACAATATTTACGAGTAATCCTCTTTTGATTGTAGATCTTTTAGTTCCGTTCATGTGTGTTTTAGCTTAGCGTATCAAACAAGAAAATTTAAAAATGCTCTTACTTCTTTCTGTTCGATTTGCACTTCTCGTCACTGCAAGTACCATAAAAATTGAGAGAGTGAAACTCGATGTTAAAATCATAATGATCCGCCACCATATCTCGAATAGACTGAATACGTGGATCGCAAAACTCTAGAATTTTATTACACTCCGTACAAATCAAATGGTCATGCTGACGATAAGAATAAGACTTTTCAAAAAAAGAAAGGTTCTGTCCAAAATGATGCTTTCTGATTAGGTTACATTCCGCCAGTAATTCCAAAGTATTATACACTGTAGCACGACTTACCTTGAAATTTTTAGTTTTCATGTCTATATATAATTGCTCCGCATCGAAGTGATCATTACGCGTATAAATCTCTTCGAGCAAGGCAAAACGCTCTGGTGTCTTACGAAGTTTTTTGTCTTCAAGATATTTTGAGAATAAATCTTTTACTTTCTGTACTTGGCTTTCTTGCATCTTTATATTAGACGTTAGGCTATTTGATGTTGGGCACTAGACCTCTATATAGTGCCGAATTGAGTTGTTGTGTCTTAGGGATTAGGTGACTAAATTCCTAATAAGATACTAACAATTATCATAGTATAAAGGTTATATCTACAAAGATAAACATTTACTGGCGATTAAGATTAAAGCTGATTTTAAATTGGCATATTCTAAAAAAAAAATCAAGTCAATAGATTTGAAAATCTATTGACTTGATTAAAGAGGAAGAGTTTATAATATGTTCTTCTAAGTATTACTTTTTATTTCAGCTAATTTTTGGAAAATATAATGCTATAAAATTTTTAGTAATATGTAACTCTTGTCTCCTAAAACAGAAATTTACCATTCTGGTAAATCATCTCATCATCTGCGTAGATTTCTCCGCCTTTTGTCATATCAGTGATCATATCCCAATGTATATCTGATTCATTCTTGCCACCTGTCTGGTAATAAGATTGTCCAATTGCCATGTGAATAGTTCCACCTATTTTTTCATCAAAAAGGATGTTTCTAGTTAATTTAGTAATATCATAATTCGTACCTATCGCCACTTCTCCAAAGTACCTCGCTCCTTTCATAGCAAATACTTCATCTAGAAAATCGACATCACCTTTCGCTTCCCATTTCTCTACTCTACCGTCCTTGATCCAAAGCGTGACATCTTCCAATTCCTTTCCCATATAAAGTGCAGGAAGTGTAAAATGAATTTTCCCGTTCACAGAATTTTCTACTGGTCCTGTATAAACTTCACCAGATGGCATATTGGTTTGTCCATCAGAATTGATCCAAATCCTATCTTTTACAGAAAAAGAAACATCTATATCATCTCCTTTTTTGTAACGAATCGTTGATTTCTGATTTAATAAATCAACGATTTTCTGCTGATCTTTTCTTCTATTCAACCATTTTTGAATCGGATCATCCTCAAACAAACCACAAGCATTGAATACAAATTGCTCATATTCTTCTAATGACATTTTAGCATTTTGTGCTGCTGCCATCGTAGGGTATTGACAAAGGCTACGTTTCATTTCCTTCGTCGCAGTTCTTTGAGAGTAAACTTTATAAATAGGAGAAAGTGCTTGTTTTCTTAGAGTACTTTTAGTAGCATCTGAGGATTGTCCATCCATCAGATTGAAGGGTGCTCGAATGAAAATATACGCATCAAAAGATCTCAACCCCTTGTCTAAGAGTGTAGGAATGTACTGTAGTTGATCATCATTTCCATAAGCATATAATATGCGATTTTGTTCTCTAAACTCAAACTCCACTTCCATATGTCCGCCTGCCTCTAATGCCTTTTTATAGACTTCTCTTACTAATGGTTCCGCCAAAGTAGTTGTGCGAATAAGCAGTCTTTCTCCTGGCTGCAGTTCTACACAATAATTGACTAAAAGATTGGCATATTTCTCTAATAATGGATTCATGATCGTACTAGGTTTTAATTTGAACTTGCAAAATACGAGATTAAATTGGGATTTGTTTTAGTCCTCGGAGATTGTAGTTCTTAATGGCATAGATATGACTAAATAATGCCTAGTTTCATTATTTCAACTGTACAGGTTTTTCCAAATCAGCAAAATGAATGTCTTTACTTTATGACTTTCGACAGGCCAAGATTGAATAATCGTATCTACTTCAATATTCAATTCTTGGATACTATTGTATAAACCCATTTGCCTTCCTCCTTCTTTCGTGATCGCTCCTTCTTTTGGTATCCAACATAAATCATCTTGGAATAATAATTTTTTTTGAGGAAAATAGTATAATAAATAATCCTTTGTATGATCTGATTTATCGCCAATGGAGTAGATTTTCAGTTGATTACTTTTTCCTAAAATTAGACGGTCTGAAATAACTTGCGTTTTTATTTCCTTAGTAGTTAGTTAAGCTAATAGTGTCGGTTATATTTTTAGTGTAATTTTAGTCTGAACGAGGCGGAGGTTCACGATTTTAGCCATAGCTAAATGAGTGGTTCTCTAACGAAGTGCAGGCTAAAAGGATGCAAAAATACTCGACACTATTAACTTGACTGACTACTTAGGCTCTAATTATAAATTATCTGGTTATCCAGTATAGATAATTTTGTTGTTTTTATATTGTTGATTTTCATAGATTAAATCATTAATGATTGTGCTCAGTACAGAGAACAAAAACATGGCGTTAAATGGAAAAGATATTATAAAGAAAATAAAAGGACAAGTCAGATGCGGACTTTATTATTTTTCTGCTTAGTCCATCATCTCCAATATTTCATCTATATACATTCGATGATTGGCTAATCGAGGGACTTTATTCTGACCACCATATTTTCCTTTTCCTTTCAGCCAATTATGAAAAGTGCCAGAAGGTAAATGACGGATAGTCAAACAATCCAAAGCCATATCCTTGTATCGTTTGGCTTCATAGTCTGAGTTGACTTTCTGCAAATTCTTATCTAGTAATTGACTGAATAATTTCAAATCTTTAGGAGGGGTATCGAATTCTATCAACCATTCGTGTCCACCTTTTTGATGACCTTTTATATAAATAGGAGCTACAGTATATTCTTGAACAGAAGCTAACATTTCTCTACAAGTCATGGAAAGTGCCTTATCTGTATTTTCAATCATTACTTCTTCGCCAAAAGCATTGATGAAGTGTTTTGTTCTACCAGTGACCTTTATTTTATAAGGAGATGTAGAAGTAAATTTGACGGTATCACCAGGCATATATCGCCAAAGACCAGAATTAGTAGAAATAACAATCGCATAATTCTGCCCGATTTCTACCTCATGTAAAGGAATTGCCTTAGGATAATCTTTGCCCCATTCGTTTGATGGCACGAATTCATAATATATGCCATTGTCTAATAGCAGCAACATATCATCCTGTTTCAAATCTGATTGGATAGAAAAATAACCCTCAGAAGCATTATAGATTTCTAATAAATTGACTTGATTGCCTGGCAAGAATTGCTGAAATTGCTCTTGATAAGGCGTAAAACTAACGCCACCATGTATATAGACTTCTAAATTTGGCCATACTTCCAAAATATTTTCCTTACCTGTCAATTCCAATATTTTCCTAAATAGTACAATCGTCCAAGTGGGAACGCCTCCTAAATTCGTTACATTTTCCTGTGAAGTAATTTCTGCGATTCGCTTGATTTTAGGCTCCCAATCCTTCATCAATGCCGTTTTCATATCTGGCGTATAAAAATACTTAGCTATAGCGGGCATATGATCTAGCATGATGGCAGATACATCGCCATATTTCGTTTTGGGATATTTATCAAATGATTCAGACGCACCTCCCATCACGATACCTTTGCCTTGGAAAATATTGGCATTTGGATTATTATGATAATATAAACTCAGTGTATCCTTAGAACCTTGAATGAGGCATTTTTGATGGTGTTCCCATGAAACAGGGATGAATTTACTTTTATCTGATGTCGTACCAGATGATTTGGCGAACCATTTTATTTTGCCTTGCCAAAGAATATTTTTTTCTCCAAGCATCATGCGATCTATATATGGCTTCATCGAATCATAATCCTGAACGGCGACTCTATCTACGAAATCTTGTTGAGTTTTGATAGATGAATAATTATGTTCTTTTCCCCATTCTGTATTTCTGGCGTTTCGTGTCAATTTTTCAAACCAATACCTTTGGGCTTTATGTGGATTTCCCATAAACCACTCTATTCTCCGCATTCTGGAACGAAGGAATTGACCCATTATGGAATTTACTACAGACATATACAGCTACTTCTCATTTCTTTAGTATGAAAGATACACAAAAATAATTGTACATTCGATTTCAGTCGAATGAAATTGAAATACGACAATTATAAAAAAGCCAATAAGCTAATACACCAACAAGCTAAACTTCTATTCGTTCAGATTCCAATCATATTCCAAAAACGATTTTTTAGCATCTGGACTGATTTCAATGTCCGTATAAGGATTAATATATTCTATCAATGTTCCATCTTTCTTAAAATCCTTTCCAAACCAAGAGAAAATCTTAGACAGTTCTACTTCGTTTTCAGTTATTTTGTTTTTACTAGGGTCATTCATAAATAATCGAGCTTGTTCATCTAATTGCTGATCTATTCTTTCTGGATAATATGCTTCATTTCTTAAATCAGGACAAGAAATAGAAGCACAATTAATCGCAAAATGAAGTCGAGGTTCATTGAATTTTTTTCTCAAAATATTATGCTCCACATTATTCAGATCATAGGTTTTTTCTTCAATTTTAATAAATTTCAAATCCCAAACAGAATTGATAAAAGGAATTCCCTTTTTAATGTCCTTAATGCTTTTTATAGGATAGTTTTCAACAATGAGTTGGACAGTGTAGGCATTATAAGCATTGATCCAATAAGCTAGTCGCTCCTCTTTCGTCCAATTTTCTTTATTAGGATGATTATTGTTCAATAATTCTAAGTATTGATAGAGTTTTACTGAATCAGCTATGAATCCTTTATAATCTGTACGTCCATTTTCCTTTATGTTTTTTTGTAATAATTCATTCCATATATCATGTGATATGGGCTTGGAATCACTGTCGTAATCCTTATTTATAGCACATTGACAGATGAATAATATTACGACAAAAGATGCTAAGACTACCTTTAATACTTTCGATTTCATAGTTTACTTGATTTATTATCTGCAAATTATGTACTTTTACCATATTGAATTGTCAAAAATAGTCAATGCAATCAATTTATCAACTCAGGATTAATAATATAGAAGGGGAAGAACTCAACTTTAAAAAGTTTGAGGGCAAGAAAATCCTCATCGTAAATGTGGCATCCGAATGCGGATATACGCCACAATACGCACAACTAGAAGAAATGTACCAAAGCCTAAACGACCAATTAGTTGTCATAGGTTTCCCTTGTAATGATTTTGGTGGACAAGAACCAGGTTCCTTACAAGACATACAGAATTTTTGTAAAGTAAGATATGGTGTTACCTTTCCATTGACTGAAAAAGTGAGCATAAAAGGAAAAACGCCGCATCCCATATATAAATGGTTGACTAATAAGCAACAAAACGGCATCGCAGATAGCGAGGTCACTTGGAATTTTTGCAAATTCCTATTAGATGAAAAAGGTCAGCTTATACAATTTTTCCCATCTGCTGTAGATCCTGCTAGTGAAGAGATCATTGACTTAATTTGATGTTTTGTGAACAACTTTTGCTACTCCAAAACAATGGGTTTTAACCCATTGTCTAGATGAAGCGAAGGATTAACAAGTTAAGTGACTTTTAAGGAAATAATAGGGCAAACAGAAGTAAAACAGCTTCTTCGTAACATGGTCGTTCATGATCGTATCCCTCATGCCCAAATATTCCTAGGAAATGAAGGTGTAGGCAATTTAGCTACAGCTATTGCTTTCGCTCAATATGCCATGTGTAGCAATCCTCAAGAGGAAGAAGCCTGTGGTATTTGCTCTCATTGTACTAAAGCATCGAAACTCATTCATCCCGATATTCATTTTTCTTATCCTGTTGTAGGTTCTAAAGTGATCAGTGCATCTTTTTCTAAAGAATGGAGAGAAGCTATCCTTTCTAATCCTTATATGAATGCACAACAGTGGCTAAAGGAAATCAAGGCAGAGAATAAACAAGGGAATATTAATAAGGATGAATGTTCTGCAATTGTCAAAAAATTGAGTTTAAAGACTTTTGAAGGAAGGTATAAGATATTGATACTTTGGCTGCCAGAGTTTTTGGGAAAGGAAGGGAATCGCTTGCTCAAATTGATAGAAGAACCGCCTGACGATACTTTATTTATCTTAGTGGCTGAAAATGCAGAAGCAATTTTGAATACGATTCTTTCTCGTTGCCAAATCATGAAGTTCAATCCACTTTCAGATGAGGAAGTAGTTGGAGCTTTATTAGCAAAAGGAGTCGAACAAGAAAAGGCCTCTGGCTTAGCACATTTAGCAAATGGTAATTTAAACCAAGCTTATACGCTCATTACAGAAGCAGAGAATGATAATGCACTCTTGTTTTTGGAGTGGTTGAGGATATGTTATGTAGGAAAAGCGAAAGACATGATAGAATGGTCTGATCGATTTTCTAGCATAGGAAGAGAGAGTCAAAAATACTTCTTCGATTATGGATTATTTTTCATAAGAGAATATATGGTATTAAAATTGACAGGTAATGAACATATCAGACTCAATGAAAATGAACTGAAAACCGCAAAAAATCTAACTAAAGTAATACAATATGGGCAAATAGAGCCCATTGCAAATATACTGACGGATTCGGCATATCACATTTCAAGGAATGCGAATCCTAAAATTCTAATGACAGACATTACTTCTAAGATGAATAGAATCTTAAGAGGTAAAGTGCAATATAAAATTACATAAAATGAGTTGTGCAGGATGTTCGACTGGAAGTAAAGACGGCAAACCCGGAGGTTGTGGAAGCAACGGAGGTTGCTCTACAGGAGGTTGTAATAGATTGAATACCTATGATTGG
>JBNMOV010000009.1:0-27431 GCA_051275765.1 Maribacter sp.
AACCACTCCTGAAAATAGAATCAACGAAGGGTTGTATCGTGTATTCCAAGAAAATTACCCTATTACAGATGCAAGGAACATTTTTGTTCTTGAATTCTTGGATTACTTTGTAGATCCACCACGCTATACTATTCCAGAATGTATGCAGCGTGGATTAACATACAGCGTCCCTTTGAAAGCTAAGCTTCGTCTTTCATGTAATGATGACGAACACGTGGATTTTGAAACCATCGTTCAAGATGTATTCTTAGGTAATATCCCATATATGACACCTAAGGGAACATTTGTTATCAATGGTGCTGAAAGAGTAATTGTTTCTCAATTACACCGTTCTCCTGGAGTATTTTTTGGTCAGAGCTTACACCCTAATGGAACTAAGATATATTCCGCTAGGGTAATCCCATTTAAGGGAGCCTGGATGGAATTTGCTACAGATATTAATACGGTCATGTATGCTTACATTGATCGTAAGAAAAAATTCCCTGTTACTACACTGCTTCGTGCCATCGGTTACGATTCAGATAAAGAAATCCTAGACTTGTTTGGTCTTGCGGATGAAGTATCTGCTACAGAAGAGTTATTGAATGCTTCTATTGGTAGAAAACTAGCTGCAAGGGTACTTCGTACATGGACAGAGGATTTCGTAGATGAAGATACTGGAGAGGTAATTACTATAGAAAGAAATGAAATCATCCTTGAACGTGATGTCGTTTTAGATGAAAAGAATATCAATCTTATCCTTGCTGCTGATACAGAAATGGTTATCCTACAAAGAGAGGATATTGCAGAGGATTACTCCATTATTTACAATACATTACAAAAAGACCCTTCTAGTTCTGAAATAGAAGCGGTTCAACATATCTACCGTCAGCTACGTGGAACTGATCCACCGGATGAGGACACAGCTCGTGGTATTATTGATAAATTATTCTTCTCTGACAAGCGTTATAATTTAGGTGAAGTTGGTCGTTATAAAATCAATAGAAAACTAGGTAGCGATACAGATATTGAAACTTTAGTATTAACTAAGGATGATATCATTTCTATCGTAAAGTACTTGGTTAGCTTAATGAACCAAAAAGCAGAGATAGATGATATTGATCACCTAAGTAATCGTCGAGTACGTACAGTAGGTGAGCAATTATATGCTCAGTTTGGAGTAGGTCTTGCTCGTATGGCACGTACTATCCGTGAAAGGATGAACGTAAGAGATAACGAAGTATTTACACCTGTTGATTTAATCAACGCTCGTACTTTATCTTCAGTTATTAACTCGTTCTTTGGTACAAGTCAATTATCTCAATTTTTGGATCAAACCAATCCTTTATCAGAAATTACACACAAGCGTCGTATTTCTGCACTAGGACCTGGTGGTTTAAGTAGAGAGCGTGCAGGTTTTGAGGTACGTGATGTTCACTACTCTCACTACGGCCGTCTTTGTACGATTGAAACACCGGAAGGACCAAATATTGGTTTGATTTCTACCCTTTGTGTTCACGCCAAAGTGAATAAGATGGGATTCTTGGAAACACCATACCGTCCTGTAGTAGATGGATCAGTTGACTTCAACGCAGGATTGAAATATTTATCCGCAGAAGGAGAAGATATGGCAATCATCGCACAGGCAAATACGCCTGTAGCAGAAGAAGGTGCTTTCAAAACGGATCGTATCAAGTGTCGTCAGCATGGTGATTTCCCTGTATTGACACCAAGTGAGATCGAATACATGGATGTAGCTCCTAATCAGATTGTAGGAGTATCTGCTTCCATGATTCCTTTCTTGGAAAATGATGATGCAAACCGTGCCCTGATGGGATCTAACATGCAGCGTCAGGCAGTGCCTTTAATCAAGCCAAGTTCTCCGATTGTAGGAACAGGTTTAGAAGGAAAGGTGGCTACCGATTCTCGTATGTTGATCAATGCAGAAGGAGACGGAATAGTAGAATACGTAGATGCGAATGAAGTAGTTATTCGTTATGATAGAACAGATGAAGATCAGTTAGTATCATTCGAAGATAACCGTAAGGTATATAATTTGATTAAGTTCCGTAGAACTAATCAAGGTACTTGTATCAATCTAAAGCCTATCGTAAGGAAAGGTGATAGAGTAACCAAAGGAAGAATCCTTTGTGATGGATATGCAACTGATAGGGGGGAATTGGCATTAGGTCAAAACCTTAAGGTGGCATTTATGCCTTGGAAAGGATATAATTTTGAGGATGCTATCGTACTTTCTGAAAGGGTAGTACGTGAGGATGTATTCACTTCTCTACACATCGAACACTTCGAAATGGATGTTCGTGATACTAAGCTAGGAGAAGAAGAATTAACCAATGATATTCCAAACGTAAGTGAGGATGCTACTAAGGACTTGGATGAACATGGAGTTATTCGTGTTGGTGCATGGATTAAGGAAGGTGATATACTAATTGGTAAGATTACTCCTAAAGGAGAATCTGATCCAACACCAGAAGAAAAACTACTTAGAGCCATTTTTGGTGATAAGGCAGGAGATGTCAAGGATGCTTCAATGAAAGTACCTCCATCTACTAAAGGTGTAGTTATCAATAAGCAATTGTTTGCTCGTGCTAAGAAAGATAAGGCACAGAAAGAACATGAGAAAAAATTGATACAACAGTTAGATGATCGTCATGCTGTAGCATTGAATGAACTAAAAACTATCCTTGTTGACAAGATGTTGATTTTGGTCAAAGGAAAGGTTTGTTCAGGTATGAGAAGTATCTATGGTGAAATTTTGATTCCAGAAGGAACAAAGTTCAACCAAGCAGTACTTAAAGGCTTGGATTATGCTTCTGTTGATTACAGTAATTGGACAGATGATTTACATATCAATGCGTTGATTGCTAGATTATTGCATAATTATAGAATTAAAATAAACGAAGAAGTAGGACGTTATAAGCGTGAGAAATTCAATATTAGTATCGGGGATGAACTTCCTGCTGGTGTATTGAAATTAGCTAAGGTATATGTTGCTAAGAAGCGTAAGCTGAAAGTAGGAGATAAGTTAGCTGGTCGTCACGGTAATAAGGGAATTGTATCAAGAATCGTAAGAGCAGAGGACATGCCATTCCTTGAGGATGGAACTCCTGTGGATATCGTATTGAATCCACTAGGCGTACCTTCTCGTATGAACTTGGGACAAATCTTTGAAACGGTACTAGGTTGGGCTGGTGAAAAGCTAGACATGAAATTCGGTACACCTATCTTTGATGGTGCATCTCTAGAAGAGATTGACGAATTCTGTAAGCAAGCCGATCTTCCTTCTTTGGGACAAACGTATCTATATGATGGAGAAACAGGTGACCGTTTTCACCAATTAGCTACAGTGGGCGTTATCTACATGTTGAAATTATCACACATGGTAGATGATAAGATGCACGCACGTTCCATCGGACCATACTCATTGATTACGCAACAACCATTGGGTGGTAAGGCTCAGTTTGGTGGACAGCGTTTTGGAGAGATGGAAGTATGGGCATTGGAGGCATTTGGTGCTGCCAATATCCTACGAGAATTGTTGACACTTAAGTCAGATGATATCATCGGTCGAGCTAAGACTTATGAAGCCATCGTTAAGGGAGATAATCTACCAACACCTAACATTCCTGAATCTTTCAATGTACTTGTACATGAATTGAGAGGTTTGGCCTTGGATGTTAAGTTTGACTAAATATAGGCTAGGGAAATTCATTGGAACTTATTTCAATGAATTTCCCTTCATTATTAATTACCCATTGTCTTATTATTAATTAATAAAACTATGCCATTTAAGAAATTTACGAATAATAGGGTTGATTCTAATTTTGACAGCATCACAATTGGTTTGGCATCACCAGACCAGATATTGGAAAGATCTTACGGAGAAGTCCTAAAACCTGAAACCATCAACTATCGTTCATATAAGCCAGAAAGGGATGGCTTGTTTTGTGAGCGAATTTTTGGTCCTGTAAAGGATTATGAATGTTACTGTGGTAAGTATAAGCGTATCCGTTATAAGGGTATCGTTTGTGATAGATGTGGAGTAGAGGTAACAGAAAAGAAAGTACGTCGTGAGCGTATGGGACACATTAAATTGGTTGTTCCTGTAGTTCACATTTGGTACTTCAAATCCCTTCCTAACAAGATTGGATACTTATTAGGTGTTTCTTCCAAGAAATTGGAATCAATCATCTATTATGAAAGGTACGTAGTTATCCAACCTGGTGTAAAGGAAAAGGATGGTATAGTTAAGATGGATCTTCTTACAGAAGAAGAATACTTAGATATACTAGAAGCATTAGGTGCTAATAATCAAGCACTAGATGATGACGATCCTAAGAAATTCATCGCTAAGATGGGTGCTGAGGCAGTAAGGGATCTTTTGGAGCGTTTGAAGTTGGATGATATGTCCTATGCTCTTCGTGACCAAGCGGCAAATGAAACTTCCCAACAACGTAAATCAGAGGCATTAAAGCGTTTGAGAGTTGTAGAAGCATTCCGTGATGGACAAACAAGAGTTGAAAATCGTCCAGAATGGATGGTTATTCAATATCTTCCAGTTGTACCACCAGAATTGCGTCCACTAGTACCATTGGATGGTGGTCGTTTTGCTAGTTCAGATTTGAATGATTTATACCGTAGAGTAATTATACGTAACAATCGTTTGAAGCGCCTATTAGAAATCAAAGCACCTGAGGTTATCCTTAGGAATGAGAAGCGTATGCTTCAGGAATCAGTAGATTCCTTGTTTGATAATTCTCGTAAATCGAATGCAGTTAAGGCAGAAGGAGGTCGTTCATTGAAATCCTTGAGTGATGTACTTAAAGGAAAGCAAGGACGTTTCCGTCAGAACTTGTTGGGTAAGCGTGTGGATTATTCTGGTCGTTCAGTAATTGTGGTAGGACCTACCTTGAAATTACATGAATGTGGTCTTCCTAAGGGAATGGCGGCAGAGTTATTCAAGCCTTTTGTTATCAGAAAATTGATAGAAAGAGGTATAGTAAAGACTGTAAAATCTGCTAAGAAATTAGTAGATAAGAAAGACCCAGTTATCTGGGAAATTCTTGAAAATATCATGAAGGGACACCCTATCATGTTAAACCGTGCTCCTACGTTGCACAGATTATCCATTCAAGCTTTCCAACCTACATTGATAGAAGGAAAGGCGATTCAGTTACACCCATTAGTTTGTGGTGCCTTTAACGCGGATTTTGATGGTGATCAAATGGCAGTACACGTTCCATTGAGTCATGCGGCGATATTGGAAGCACAGGTTTTGATGATTTCAGCACACAACATGTTGAATCCTCAAAACGGTACGCCTATTACACTTCCTTCACAGGATATGGTATTGGGGTTATACTACATTACAAAGGAAAAAGGTTCTACTGCAGAAGTGAAGGTAAGAGGCGAAGGTCGTACTTTTTATGGAGCAGAAGAAGTAATTATTTCTTATAATGAAGGTCAGATAGACTTGAATACTCCTATAAAGGTAAGAGCTAGAGTAGATGACGAGAATGGAGAATTGGTACAAAAGATCATCGATACGACAGTAGGCCGTGTGTTGTTCAACCAAGCTGTTCCAGAAACTGTACCTTTTGTAAATGATGTATTGAGTAAGAAGCAACTGCGTATAGTTGTTCAAGGGATACTTGAACGTACTAATACAGAAATTACTGCTAAATTCCTAGATGCTATTAAGGATTTAGGTTTCTACTGGGCATATAAAGGTGGTTTATCATTTAACTTAGGTGACTTGATTACGCCAACGGTCAAGGTAGATGTTTTGAAAGAAGCACAGGAGAAGGTGGATGAGGTGATGGATAATTATAACATGGGATTCATTACGAATAACGAGCGTTATAATCAGGTAATTGATATCTGGACCAATGCCGATGTCAAGATTACCGAGAATCTAATGGTAGAGATGGCAGAACACAAGCAAGGTTTCAACTCAGTATATATGATGTTGGATTCTGGAGCTCGTGGTTCTAAACAGCAGATTAAGCAGCTTTGTGGTTTAAGGGGATTGATGGCAAAACCTCGTAAGTCTGGTGATACAGGAGGAGCGATTATTGAAAATCCGATTCTTTCCAACTTCGTAGATGGTCTTTCAGTATTGGAATACTTCCTTTCTACACACGGTGCTCGTAAAGGTCTTGCCGATACAGCATTGAAGACAGCAGATGCAGGTTACTTGACACGTCGTTTGGTAGATGTATCTCAGGATGTAGTTATCATGGAAGATGATTGTGCTACATTGAGAGGATTGGAAACTAGTGCATTGAAAGATAATGAACTGATAGTTGAAACCTTGGTTGCAAGAATAGCTGGACGTTATACGTTGGAAGATGTACATCATCCAGTTACAGATGATTTGATTCTGAATGCTGGCGATTATATCACACAAGAGAAAGCTGAATATATAGAAGGAGAAGGTATAGAAACGGTATATATCCGTTCTGTATTGACTTGTGAAATAGAGCGTGGTGTATGTGGTAAGTGTTATGGTAAGAACTTAGCTACAGGTAGATTAGGTGAAGTAGGGGATGCTATAGGTATCATCGCTGCACAATCTATTGGTGAGCCGGGTACACAGTTGACACTTCGTACTTTCCACGTGGGTGGTATCGCACAGCGTGCCGCTACAGATTCAGAATTGACATCTAAGTTTGAAGGTCGAATTACATTCGATGGTTTGAGAACGACTACGATTGCAGATAAGAATGGAAAGGATACAAGAGTAGTTCTTTCTCGTTCTGCTGAATATCGTATTACTAATATGAAGACAGGTAAATTATTTACCTCTAATTATATTCCTTACGGTTCTAATATCTTCGTTGATGAAGAAGGTCAGGATTTGAAGAAAGGAGACTTAATTTGTAACTGGGATCCGTTTAACAACGTTATCATTTCTGAATTCTCTGGAGTTGTTCAATTTGAGAATATCGAGGAGAATGCTACGTTCCGAGTGGAGCACGATAGTACGACAGGTCACGAAGAAAGAGTTATTATTGAAAACAAACGTAAGCGTAAGATACCTACAGTTCATGTAGTATCTGCTGTTGGAGAAGTGTTGAAATCATACAATCTTCCAGTAGGAGCTTATTTGGATGTAGATAATGGCGATAGTATCTTGAGTGGTCAAAAGATCGTGAAGATTCCACGTAAATTGAGCCAAGTACAGGATATTACTGGTGGTCTTCCTCGTGTAACTGAATTGTTCGAGGCACGTAATCCTTCTAATCCTGCAGTAGTTTCTGAGATTGATGGTATCACCGCATTCGGAAAGATCAAGCGTGGTAACAGAGAAGTTATCGTGGTATCTAAGGATGGTACGAAGAAGCATAAATACCTTATTGGATTGTCTAAGCACATTCTAATACAAGATGGTGACTTCGTACGTGCAGGGATGCGTTTATCTGATGGTGCTATTGCTCCTAGGGATATTCTGAATATTAGAGGACCATTCGCTGTACAACAGCACTTGGTTAATGGTGTTCAAGAAGTTTACCGTTCACAGGGTATTACGATTAACAATAAGCACATTGAGGTAATTGTACGTCAGATGATGCGTAGAGTTCAAATAGTTGATCCAGGAGACACTCGTTTCTTAGAAGGAGAAGCTGTTGAAAAATATGATTTCTTGAAGGAGAACGATTGGATTTTCGATAAGAAAATCATTACTGACTCACACGGTTCTACCAAGTTGAAGAAAGGACAGATTGTTTCATTGCGTCAGTTGAGAGAGGAAAATTCCTTCTTGAAGCGTAATGATAAGAGAGCTACTCAGTTTAGAGATGCTCGTACAGCGACTTCTGTTCCACTATTGCAAGGTATCACTAAGGCATCATTAGGTACACAGAGTTGGATTTCTGCGGCATCGTTCCAGGAAACAACGAAAGTATTGAGTACTGCTGCAATTGGTGCTAAGCGAGATGATCTACTAGGCTTGAAGGAGAATGTAATTGTAGGTAAATTGATACCTGCCGGTACAGGAAGAATGGCTTATAGAGATTTAATTGTGACTCAAAAGGAAGAATTCAATCCTGAAGTAGCAGAAATGGAAGAATCTAACGACTTCATGTTGGATTAATTCATTTTTTTAAATAGATAAAATAAAGGCAGCTCTGGTTTCAGAGCTGCCTTTTGTATTTGGTGTTTTGTGGAAAAGATTGTTAGTTGGAATTACTGAAGCATACCAAATCAATAATGTGACATTATGATTCAAATTAGTACTCCTCGCTAGAGTTTTTTTATCCTACCATGACTAGAATGATGAATAGGATAATAGATAGGTCGCTCAAAATTCTATGCTTTTTTAAGCAAAAATTCCCTGCATCTTTACTTAGGGGAGCAAAAGTGTTCTTTGTCCTTTTCTTTGATGAAAAGAACGAAAAATCACCGCTGTACAGCGTTTTATACGCTCCAAAAGCTTGTAAATCTTAAACAAAATAAACTCGCTTTAATAGCATTTGTTATTTTTATCTTCATCTGTCAAATAGTTGCAAATATTTGTTTTACAACAGTTTATGATCAAACAGTATTTTGTTTTAAACGGATTTCCTGCACTACCCGCTAGCGGTTCTCTCATTTGAATGTCTACTAGACATTCATTTCGATTGCATCGAAAATCATTCGTTCATCCACTAAACGCTGAAAGGCGGAACCTCAACATTTAATTTTTGGTATTTGTGTAATTTTTGTTTGTTTTATATCTTTAAAAAGATAGTTAGAATGAACAAAGCAACATCGTTCAAAAACACGGGGAACTTTTGATTTTAAATTTTGAGCATCCTAGATAATAGAAATGATTAAGATAATTTGCCTCATCATTAGATTTTATGGCTTATCGATTGTATTTAAAATATGTAAAAATGAGGGGGGAGAAAAAAGGGATTCTTTGCAGCCGAAAGATCCCCTTTTCAAGATAACGATATCCATAAGTTGTTTTATTGTAGGGTGTGCTGCTGATTTTTCTACTTGCTTAGAGTAGAGCTGTAATAGTAACGAATAATATACCCGCTATGATTAATATGATTAGACGCATGATTTATTTGATTTTCTGATTCACTAATAAGAGTCAGAAATCATTCGCTTTCCATAAAAGAATGAAGCGTTTTAGGATAAGTTTCACACTTATGATCTTTTTTAATAAAATGGTAAGAGTTTTGGTAGATTGAAGATGTTATACCAATTTGAATCATAATCGGTGCATATAATTTGGTAATAAATTAGCATTTAAATTGCGGTGTAAATATTGACTGGAATAATAAATCGGCTTGCAGAATAACACTCTACAAGCCGATTTATACCAATTTACATTTATAAAGTCGCATTGGATTTGGTAATAAATTTGATGAATTTCGAGGTACAAAACGCAGACGATCCCTAGCTATGGCGAGTATTTGTAACGAAGTAAATCGTTAAATTTATCCAATGATATGCGACACTTATAATTCAAATTGGTATTAGATATGGTACATATTATGAATTGATCATTTCAATACGTTTCATTCACCCATTTTTTTCTTTCCTGCACGACATGCTGTACAGTAGTTTTTACGCCATACTTTTCCTCCAAATGCTTAGCTAAACTATCTGCACTAAAAACAGAACGATGTTGTCCACCAGTACAACCATAGGATACCATAAGATGCTCAAATTCTCTTTCCAAATAATTCTCAACGGCCCTATCTACAAGGGAATAAGTATTTACTAAGAATTCAGACATTTCCGTTTTTTCCAATAAAAAATCCTGCACAGGTTTATCCCTGCCAGTTTGTGTCTTATAAGGCTCAAAGCGTCCAGGATTGAGGATATTCCTACAATCGAATACAAATCCTCCACCATTAGCAGAAAGATCTTTAGGAATCCCCTCTCTATATGAAAAAGAAGAAATTCTGACGACTAATGAATGATTTTTTGCTTTGGACATATCGAATGTTTTGAATTGTTCAGATTTGGTTAATTGAGATAGAACGGAAATCAAGTAAGGTATTTTTATAGGGAGTTCGACAGTGTCAATCCACCATTTGATGTTTTCTAAAGCTAAGGGAATACTTTGTATAAAATAAGGCATCTTTTCTATTAGTCCTCGTTTTCCATACGCTCCCAAAACCTGTATGAGGCGAATAAAAACATAACCATAGTAGTATTCCTTGAATTCTTTTTTGTCAATGGAGATGAAACGACTAGCAGATTCCATATAATACTCTAGTAATTCTTCTCTGACATCACTAGGTATATTCGCTTTGGATTGGAATAATAAAGAAGCTAAATCGTACTGCAATGCTCCTTTTCTGCCCCCTTGGTAATCAATAAAAAATGGCTCATCTTCTACCAACATGATATTCCTACTTTGGAAATCTCTAAAGAGAAAATAATTTGTATCTGTAGATAATAGATAGTTGACTAAGATAGAGAAATCGTCTTCCAATAATTGCTCATCGAAAGAAACATCAGAGACATTGAGGAAGTAGTATTTGAAATAATTCAAATCCCACATCATCGACTGCTTATCGAATGCAGATCTAGGATAGGATAGGGAATAATCAATATGCCTTGCCGATTTGATTTGTAATGTAGTCAGCTGATCTATGGATTTTTGATACAGGGATTTTAGTTTTTTAGGAAAATTATCTTTCCTTTTTATCTTTTTATTTCTATCCATTAGTGATTCATCACCTAAATCTTCTTGGAGATAGAATAAGTTATCCTTTGAGATAAAAACTTCGGGTACATTCAGACTTAATTCATTAAAAACCTCAGAATAGTGTATGAATGCCGTATTTTCTTTCTTATCCTTTCCATAAGCACCAATGACGGTATAATTCGCTCCTTCCATCCTGAAATATCTCCTACCAGATGCAGTATGAGGAAAAGCAGTAATAGTATCTACTTTTTCCTTGAAATAAGCTAGGAATAAATCGGATAATTCTTGTATGATTTCTGTTTGGTTCACTTTTGTTTTTATTTAGAGTGAACCCCTCCTAGTCTCCCCGAAGAGGAGGGATTATTCTTATTCCTCCTCTTCGGGGAGGCTAGAAGGAGTCTAAAGTCCACAAAAATAACAAGTCCCAAGTATGTAAGTACTTTATCTAATGTTTTTTAATTCAATCTTCACTCAATTTCTCAAATAATGGAAATAACTCACCAAGTGTATCTCTTTCCCATTGTTCAAACATAAATGAATAATTCTTAATGTTTCTTTTGAAATGTTCAACCATATATTGCTTTTTAGAAATATCCATACAGCCGACATTGAAGTGTCTACCTTTGATGTGACGAATTATAACAGTCCTTAAGATGGTATATTAGCATTGTGTCAAAGAAATATGAAAATGAATTCAAGGCAATGATAGTAGAGTTGTCAAAG
Source organism: Maribacter sp. (assembly GCA_051275765.1). Lineage (GTDB taxonomy): Bacteria > Bacteroidota > Bacteroidia > Chitinophagales > Saprospiraceae > JAHDCE01. The sequence continues at coordinate 11,378 of JBNMOV010000009.1, forward strand.
TCTGGAATTAAACCTAAGTAGATAACAGAGGATTAGGGATTAGACCCAGAGATGGTTCGTCGTTGGAAAAGAGAATATGCTGCTAAAGCTGGTAATTTTTCTCAAAAGACAAAATTATCTCCAGAAGTAGAAGAATTGAAAGCCCTGAAAAAGGAATTGAGATTTGTTAAAAAGGAACGTGATATATTAAAAAAGGCGGTAGGCATCTTCTCCAAGAGCGACCATTGAGGTATAAATTCATTTTGAATCATGAAGATAATTATACAGTCGAGAAGATGTGTAAATGTATGAAAGTGAATTTAAAAGGGAGTTTGTATGTACAACAAATTCAAATCATTTATTTCCAATAGCTAATAATGTCTTAGACAAAAATTTCACAAGCACTGAGTTAGGAGGAAAATGGGTTTCTGATATTACTTATATTCGGATTGGTGGAAACTGGAACTATCTCACAACAATAATGGATCTTGCAGATAGAAAAATAGTTGGTTGGTCTTTAAGTGAGAATGTGAGAGTAGAAAAGGGAATTATTGGGACAATGCTGTTGCCGAAAGTTTTTTCAAAACTATTGTACATGAATCGCTTTATCGATTCATGTACAATACCTATTCTCAATTATATGACTCAATTGAAGAATATATGAATTGGTATAATAATCAAAGATTACATTCTTCTTTAGGATATCTTTCTCCTCTTGAAATGGAAGTTATAATCAGAAATAATTTTAAAATCGCGGCTTGAGTAAATTAGTCACATTTTTACTAGGAACTCTAGTTCCTCTATTTTTTCAATAATTAAGTCCCAAGTATGTGGCACATACTTGGGACTTAATTATTGAAAAAATAGAGGAGTGTATTAATTAGTTTTTAATCTAAAACCTACACCATGAATATTTTCGATTTTTAATGTTTCATCGGATTTGAGGTATTTTCTTAATCTGGAAATGAACACATCCAAGCTTCTGCCCATGAAGTAATCATCTTCTCCCCAGATACTTTCTAGAATGAATGAACGTTTCATGACCTCATCCTTGTTTTTTGCAAAAAGACGGAGTAAATCTGCCTCTCGCTGTGTAAGGGAACGAGAATCGATTCCTTCCATATGAAGCGTGAGATTGGAATAATCAAAATTGTATTCTCCCACTCGATAGCTGGATGGTTCCTCTTGTTGAGTGGTAATTTTACTCCTTTTTAGGAAAATCTCAATTTTAAGAATCAGTTCCTCAATGCTGAATGGTTTGGTGATATAATCATCTGCACCTATTTTCAAACCGTGAATTTTATCCTCTTTCAAGGATTTAGCAGATAGGAAAATAATAGGAACTTCCGTATCATATTTTCGGATTTCCTGTGCTATGGTAAAACCATCTACTTCTGGTAGCATCACATCTAGGATACAAAGATCGAATTTCTCCGTTCTTGCTTTTTCCATTGCCTCTTTGCCATTTGCACAATGAGTGACGTGATAACCTTGAAGTTCAAGATTGTCCATGGTGACGAAGCCTAGGCTTTCGTCATCTTCGACATAAAATAAGTTAGCTTTTTTTTGATCCATGTTTCTCGAATTGTCGAACGTTTGGATGTTTGAATTGTGCATTCGCATTGCTTTGGAAATGATAAAATAACCAATAAATTTTAGCTTTTACAGATAATGCTGAAAAAACTTTAAACATCTCTTTAATATCCCTTGTACTTACGTAACATTCATTGTGACGCAGAAAGTAGTGCTTTGGTCAACTTTACTATCAATTTTTATGCTCCAACCATGCGCTTTTATTATATTCTTAACATAAAACAGCCCTAAACCGAAACCTTTTACGTTATGAACGTTACCTGTTGGAACTCTGAAGAATTTATCAAATATTTTAGAGGTGTGTTCTTTTGATATACCAATCCCTTCATCTTCTATATATAATTTGAACACTTTGCCTTCCTTTACTGTCTTTATTCTAATCACAGGTTTATCCTTACAATACTTCACTGAATTGTCAATAAGATTATACATGATATTAGTGAAATGGAGTTTGTCAGCTTTAATGACAGGCTCTATAGCAGAGAATTGAGTAGAGATACTTCCTCCCAATTCTTGTACTTTGATACCAGCACTATCTACAATATCTTCTATTAATGTATTTAAATCAAGCTCTTCTAAGATTAATTTAAAATTATCCTCTTCCATTTTGGCGACCTGTAATACCTTTTCGACTTGGTTATTGAGCCTTTGATTCTGGTCTTTGATGATGCTGGCATATCGTTCCAGTCGTTTATTTCCTTTTATCTGAGGGGCATTCAGGAATACATCCGCAGATACATTGATAGTAGAAATAGGTGTCTTGAATTCATGCGTCATATTATTGATAAAATCCTTTTGCATTTCTGAGAGTCGCTTCTGTTTCAAAATGACAAACATGGAATAAATGAAAAAGAAAATAGCAAAAAGCAGAATCGCTGTGAATACCATAGACATTTGCATTTTATGCAAAATCGTGGCTGATCTTCCTAGAAATTCAATACTAAAATAATAGATGAATTTATCATCCACATGCTCCGGAAGCTTGGTAATCAATGGACGAGAACCTCCTCCTTCTGCAATCTTACAGAGACCTCCATCCACCATTTCATCTGTACTACAGTCATAGATTCCATATCTAAAATCTGAGGTGATGGACTGTTTTTCAAAATGCTTATATAAATAATGCTCCAGATTTCCTCGATCGATCTCATTATTGAAATTGACAAAATAATAATTGGAATATTTACGTACGATAAGATCCTTGTCAGGAAGGGGAAGACTGTCGAGAGCCGCCAGTTCTTCTGCTGTATCCCTAAGGGCAATCCTAGCAGAACGGTCAAAAGCGTAATCCTCGGTATCCCATGCATTCCATAACCAATAGGTTTGGACCATGATAATACCAATAATTGCTAGTGTTCCTAGTAGTATAACCTGCCTTATTGTCTTGTCGTTCATGATATAGATCTACAAGTTAACTGATTTTAAGATAGAATATTAAAAAATACTACCCTCTCAACTTCTAATTCTTCATTACGCCACAAATAATTCCTGCGGCTACTGCTGCATTTAAGGATTCTGCTCCTCCCTGTGAAGGGATGCTGATCCAGTATTTGATTTTCTCTCTCATCAGTTCAGAAATACCATTGCCTTCATTACCTATTACGACGATACCTTTTTTTTCTTCTTGTTGAAGTTGGAATACATCTTTTCCTTGCATATCTGCTCCCATTATTTTGGTATCGGGAAATTGTTCGAATAATTGATCTCCGCTGATTTCTATACAATTGACTCGTAAGAATGCACCCATCGATGCTTGTACTACTTTTGGATTATAGACATCTACTGTTCCCGCACCTAAAAATACATGATGAATTCCAAACCAATCAGCTATCCTTAAGATAGTGCCTAAATTTCCAGGATCTTGTATTCCATCTAGGAAAAGTGATATGGTTTGGCTGATCTCATGATTATTGGTCATCTGAGATATTGGTGATGCAACTAAAAGGACTTCGTTTGGAGTACTAAGGGTAGAGACTTCTGCCAATTCTTTTTGGCTAACCTCTATTATCAAAGCATTTTCGTTAGAAGAGGGTAGGGCGTTTATCCATTCTGTAGTGGCGATAATCATTTCCACTTGCATTTTGGGGTGATTTAGAATTTCGTCTACGATTTTAGTGCCTTCTGCAATGAATTTGTTATACCTTTGACGGTACTTCTTTCTATGAAGGGAACGGATATACTTTATCTTAGCTTTTGATAGCATTTTTTGTATAAAATTGTATGATAGCTACTTGAAAAATTTACTACAAATATCGTTTTTTTTCATACTTACCTTGCTTCTTTTGGTTTCCTCAGGTTGTAATACTACCAAATATCTTAAAAAGGAAGAAATAATATTGGTAGAGAAAAATTCTGTAGAGATAGTATCTGATAAAAAGATAAAGATAAAGAATAAGGGGAAATTATCAGATGATCTATTTAATTATTACAAACAGAAACCCAATGGAAAGTTTTTAGGAATGTTTAGAACCCGTCTTTGGTTCTATCATAAAAACCAATCAGAATCCGATACCACAAAATGGGATAACTGGGTAAAGCGAGTAGTGGCAGAACCTCCTGTAGTTCTCAAGGAAAAACAAACGAAGGGAACTGCGGAAGCCATGAAAAGCTATATGCAGCATAAGGGTTATATCAATGCCAAGGTAGATTATGAAATTAAGATAGATTCAATAAAAAACCTCGCTCGAAATATTTATAAGGTCTATCCCAATAAGCAGTATATTTTTGATACGATTACGTTTAAATCAAGAGATGCTTTTATTCAGAAGGTATTGAATGATGTAGAAAATGAGAGTTTCTTAATGAAAGATTCTCCTGTGGATGTGGAGTTGTATGATAAGGAGGTCATTAGACTTGTGAGGCTGTTTAGAAATTTAGGCTATCTGGATTTCACTAAGAATTATATTTCCAATTTGGCGGTAGATACAATGGGGTATAAAATGAATGCCACGCTTACTGTTCACTCTCCACAGGATAGTTTGGGACATCAGGTATATAGGGTGGGAAAGGTATATATTTATCCTAATTACAATCCGGATTTCAGGGAATTTTATCAAGAAGATAAGGACGAGAAGGGCATTACTTATATGAGTATAGGAGATCCATCTATTCGTTATACTACATTGGACAGGAATATCAAGTTGAGGAGTGGGGATTTATATCAATTGAATAATGAGGAGATTACCAAAAAGCGTCTGGCTTCACTAGGTATTTATAAATTCATTTCGATTAAAACTGCTAAACGGGAAGGCGAACGAGGAATAGTGGATTTTAAAATTTTCTTACCTTCTAAAAAACGACAGGAATTAAGTGCAGATTTAGAATTTAATACAGCAAATAATCGATTGACGAAAACGGTATCCATAGGGACAGCGGCAAGTCTTAATTATAGAAATAAGAATTTATTCAAGGGGGCGGAAGTTCTGACGACCAGTTTACAGGGAGGAGTAGAATTTGCCATTAGCAACCCTAATGAGTTATTTAATTCTGTGGATGTGGCAGCATCAGCAGAGCTGAGTATTCCTAAATTTGTGGATTATGTAGGTTTCTATACGCTTCTGAATAAGATGCGAATTTTACCTAATAAAAATTATAGAAAACTCAAAGAAACTGCTAATACTAGAATCAAATTAGGCTATAACTATCTTAATCTCCTTAATTTTTATGATTATAATTCTTTAGAGGCTTCCTTTGGTTATAATATCATACCTAAAGAACAATGGCGGATTCAATATACACAAACGGGTATAGTCTACTTTAATCCTTCTAAACCAGAACCAGCTTTTTTGGAGATATTAGATGGAAATACTTTTTTGAAAAGGAGTTTTTCTAAACAGCTTTTTACTGGTCTTTTGGCTAGGGATATACAAGCGACTTATGTGGGAAAACCCGAAAAAGAAGATGTAAGTTGGGGAGCGAGAATGTCTGGAGAGATATCAGGAATGGAGGTATTGACAGTGAATAGGATATTTTCTCCTAAGAAAGAATGGAGACTTTTTGATACGATATCCTATGCTCAGTTTCTGAAGTTCGATTTGGAACAAACGACGACTAAGATCATCAGTCCTAAAAACTCTTTTGCGTTTAAGGCTAATGTAGGTGTTGCCTTTCCTTTTGGTCGGTACGCAGATGCAGTGCCATACGTGAAGCAGTTTTTTATTGGAGGGCCTAATAGTGTTCGAGCATGGAGTATTAGAGAATTAGGACCTGGAGGTTATTTTGACGAGGTTTCAAGTAGTTCGGAAAATACATCTCCATTTTATCAGACAGGAGATATTAAGATGGAAATGAGTCTGGAATATCGCTTTGATTTATTTTGGCTCATAGAAGGGGCTATGTTTGTGGATGTGGGGAATGTATGGACGATAAAAGAAGATCCTTCTCGTCCTGGATCTGGTTTCAGTAAGGATTTTTGGAAACAATTTGCCGTAGGGACAGGCTTTGGTGTAAGGATGGATTTTTCCTTCTTTGTGATGCGTTTAGATATGGGCTATCCGCTGAGAAATAATTATAATTACCTCCCTGTGAGTGAGCAAAGTACTAATTATTGGTTCTATTATCCTGATCCTGGATTCTTTAGGAATATCAATTATAATCTGGCAATTGGATATCCTTTTTAATCATTTTTTGCTTCATAAAAACAATATTATCTGACTCTAATCTATTGTTATTCAGGTAATTATTAATGCCATCTATTTTTATCAATACCCCATTTTTATCAATAATATGAGAATGGTATCCCAATGATACTAGGAGATCCTTAGCTAGCATATGCTCGCCATTTCCTCGTTCGTCAGATAAATATTCAATGACGATAATAGGCGAATTATCTTTTAAATAATTCGCTGCACCGTTCAGTACCTTGAATTCTGCACCTTCCACATCTATCTTGAAAATATTAGGATATAGCTTTTTTTTGTTGAGGAAGTCATCAAGTATAACTGATGGAATACTAACTTTTTTCGGAGGGTTTTGCTTGAACCATTCCTCATTCTCAAATTGGCTGACATCAAGTGTATTGTATTCAGAATAAAGATTGGGGAATTCAAAAAATACCAAGTCAGCGTCAGTATCAGAAACAGCATTATTGTAAACGCTGACATTTTCAATCCTTGATTTATTCTTTTCTAAAATTTGGAATGTAGTTGGTGATGCCTCGAAAGAGGTGATATTTCCTGTTTTTCCTACTAATGTAGAAGCCAGCAAAGAAAAATAACCATAGTGTGCTCCGATATCAATAAAAGAATGTCCTTTTTCCAAGTTATGGATAAGGAATTTGGCAAGTCTGATTTCAGAATCATGGGATTTTCCACCTGTCAAGTAGATGTCAGTACTGGAAGGCAGTAGAATATTCATTGCTGAACCGAAAAAAGTAGTACAAATAACTTCCTTCTCTTTTTTATTATTCTTATAAGAGATCTCACGAAACAAAATAGCATGAGCGTACCTAAAAGGATTGACCAGCATCCTTTGAAATTTGGATACTGATGCAATCTTTTCTACTTTATCAATACCTGAAAATGATTTCTTCTTGATCATACTTTTTACTACCTCTAGCTATCTCTCAATTTCCTTCTCAAAATCTTACCTACATTCGTCTTAGGTAGATCATCTCTGAAATCTACTTGCTTAGGAACTTTGTATCCAGTCAGATTTTCTTTGCAGTAAGCGAGTATTTCATCCTTCTGTAAGGATTTATCTTTTTTTACAATGAATACTTTAACGACTTCGCCTGATTTTTCATCAGGAATACCTATTGCAGCCACTTCCATTACTTTTGGATGACCTGCGATTACTTCTTCGATTTCATTAGGATATACATTGAAACCAGATACCAATATCATGTCCTTTTTCCTATCCACAATTTGGAAAAAGCCATCTTCAGACATCGTACCCATATCTCCAGTACTCAACCAACCATCTTTTATTGCTTTGGCAGTCGCCTCTGGACGATTATAATATCCTTTCATTACTTGAGGACCTTTGATTTGGATTTCTCCTACTTCGCCCTGTGGCAATGGATTTCCATTATCATCCACTATTCTCATATCCGTAGAAGGAACTGGCATTCCGATCGTACCTAATCTTCCTGCTCCATTGATAGGATTACAACTAGCAACAGGAGACGATTCTGTCATTCCATATCCTTCTGCTAGAAAACAACCAGTTACTTGTTGCCATCTTTCCGCTACAGGTTTTTGTACCGCCATTCCTCCTCCTACAGTACCTTTTAAATGACTGAAATCCAATTTGCTGAAATCTGGATGATTCAATAATGCATTGAAAAGTGTATTCACTCCAGACATCACAGAAATGGGGTATCGCTCGAACTCTTTCATGACAGATTTCAGATCTCTAGGATTAGTTACCAAAATATTGGTAGCTCCTAAGCTCATCATAGCTAAGCAATTTACTGTAAAGGAAAAAATATGATACATAGGAAGAGGAGATAACACAAATTCTTGTTTCTCTTCCAAGAAAGGCAACATGATGTGATAAATCTGCATCATATTAGCAACCATATTACTATTTGTAAGCATAGCTCCTTTGGCAACACCTGTTGTACCTCCTGTATATTGTAATAAAATGGTATCGTTAGGACTGCCTTGAATCCTTTTGATCTCAAATTTTTTGCCTTGATCGAGTGCTTCCTTGAAGCTTACCGTATTAGGAATATTATATTTAGGAACGCCTCTTTTTACGTTTTTTACCACAAAATTGATCATATTCCCCTTGAAAAAACCAAGCATTTCACCTATGCTGGTAGTAATGACCGTCTTGATAGATGTATCACTAATGATACGCTCCAGATTTGCAGCAAAATTTTCTGCTATCACTACAGCTTTTACACCAGAATCTGAGAACTGATGATGCATTTCTCTAGGGGTATAAAGCGGATTCGTATTTACTACGATTAATCCAGCCCTCAATGCACCAAATAATGCGATCGGGTATTGAAGAAGATTAGGCATCATTAAGGCTATCCGGTCTCCTGCTTCTAATCCTCTTGATTGCAGATAAGCACCAAATGCTTTGGACATCTTATCGACTTCCTTATAAGTCAGTTCTTTTCCAAAATTAGAAAAAGCAACTCTGTCTTTAAATTTTTCAAGATTCTTATCTATGATTTCTACTAAACTAGCGTATTGGTTGATGTCAATATTAGCAGGGATTCCGCTAGGGTAGTTGGCTAACCAAGGTTTATTCGTGTCAGACATACTATATTTTAAATTAATGCTAGTGAAATGAATTCAATAAATTAGACCATTATACTTGTTCTTTTTTCTTCTGAAGAAAAAATTATTACCCCTTCTGAGCTAACTTATTGAAGATATTTCACTTATGCTATAAGTTGATGTTGTATAAAATTACTTTAAAATAGCGAAATTTACTCAAAATACCACAATAAAGATGTTAGATGGGTTGACGTTTAATTTTAGACATATTTACGCTGAGCTATTCTTCCTTTTATCTCGGATCTAAAATCTAGCATCTAATTACTTAATCATACTCATAAAAGTACCAATAAACCAATTGGAATCAGCCTTAATAAGATTATCCAATGCAGAGTCTGCTTTACTGGAAAATAGTTTGATATCTTGAATTACTTTTTTGAATTCTTTTGCTTCTTCGCTATTTGGCTCCACATTGCCAATGCCTTCCAATACTCGCAGCATGGGTTCTAGCTCCTTCTTTTTTCGTTGGGTTACGATACGTTTGACTACTTCCCACATATCCTTTTCTGCTACAAAAAAATCTTTTCTCTCCCCTGGCTTCAATTCTTTGTGCACTAATCCCCAATCTATTAAAGCACGAATATTCATGTTTGTATTTCCCATAGAAATATTCAATTCGTCCTTGATGTCATTGGCAGAATAGGGCTTATTGGCAATAAGTAATAAGGCATGTATTTGTGCCATCGTTCTATTGACTCCCCAATTAGATCCTAATGTTCCCCACGACTGTATAAATTTCGCCTTTCCTTCCTCTAATTCCATAAAATGAGTGATTAATATTTTGAATTTTCAAAATTTACTGAAAAATAAGGTTTTCGTAGATAATAATAAAGATTGCAGGGAATAAGTTTTAAAAATAGCTAGGATAAGCCATGTTTTTAGACAAGTTTGCTGAGAGAGGAGAGATCCTGCCGCAAGCTGCGTTGATAAATCGCTTCGTTAAGAGAGGAGATAATGTAATATGATATTTTCTCTACTCTCTTAATTTGACTTTCCCAAAGGTGATCTTTTTTCTCAACGAAACAATATAAGACACTACTTAATAACGAATCCAAGCTTTACAGATAAATGGACGACAGGCAAGATATTTGTTGTAGCTTCTTCACTTTCGTGAGGAGCAAATTGGCGAATAGTCGCAACGTCGTTATCGTTCAATTCAGTAGCATCATCAGGAATGGTTTGATTAAAAACTGTTCTGGTTTTAGCTCCAGCACTAGCAGATAATTCGAATCCAAATCGAGAACTTCTAGCCTTTAGATTAAAACCTGCAGTAGCTAATAGTCCATGAGACATGACTCGTTTATTATAAGTAAATTCTTGTTCATACGCTCCATCGAATCTGTCGAACCAATTGGTCAAATTCCATTGTTCGTATTGGTGGTGGTATTGTGCACTTACAAAAAAATTAGTTTTTGGTCGAGGTTCATTGAGGTAATATCTATATCCTGTTCTCCATCTGAATCCACCCATTTTATTCACATTATTTAAATTGATCAAATGATATGGAAAAGGACGAAGAATGCCTAATTCATGCTGAAAAGCACGCCTTGGATTTTTTAATCTATGCTCAAAAGCAAATTGAATAGAAGAAATGGGCAATGGCAAAATACTCAAGGGAGAGAACTTTAATTCCATTTTAGGAGGAACATAGCTAGCTTCCTCCAAAATTAAATCATCTTCTTGGGCATTAGATGGTAAATAAGCCAAAAGAAAGAACAGACAAAAGAAAAGAAAAGTATTATTTTTCATCGTTTAAGTTCTTGGATAAATTTAGTTATAGTTTATTTTTGAGATGAAATTTTAATAATCAAAATCTCCTCTCAAAAGCTTTAAATTTGACTATCCTTTTAAGATTGGAAAGGTATTCTGGATACTTCTTGTATGTTATTCAAATCAGTATAATCAAATTGATATACATTATCTGTTCCTACACAAAGCAACAAACCATTTAAAGGGATGACATCAAAGGCATTGAAATAATCAAAATGAGCAATTTGTACAATATTGTAAGGATCGCTCACATTAAAAACTTTCAAACCAGCCCAGTCATCACAAAGGAATAGAATATTACCATCTAGACCTAGACCTTTAGGGCGACTCATAGGATAGGAAACTAATAATTCTGGATTATTAATATCTGCGACATTGAATATTTTTAATTCATTCACATTATTGAAACCACCACATGGCCCACCAGTATCTCCATCATGTAATGAAACATAAGCATAAGTATCATTCGCCACCACAGGATCGCATGGAAGAATAGGAAAATCATAGGTATGTGTAGCCGTTTTGCTAGGAATGCCATCTGCTTGTATGGTATAAATGTACAAACCAGAGCCAGATCCAATAAATAGTTTATCCTGATAATTAAAGATAGATTCTATTTGTTCTCCAATTTCTTGGGTATTGATTTTATTGGGAAGGGATGGAGAAGTAAGACTATACGTTTGTATATTACTTCTATCTACGATGTATAAAAAATTTCCTACTGTGATGAATCTAGCATAAGATCCTGCTACGCCAGTATCGCCAGCTCCTGTAGAAAAACTATCAGAGGCGGAATCAGCAGAGCAGCTAAAAAGAGCCATACTGAATAAAATAAAGAAAGGTAAATATAGATTTTTCATGATCCCTTAGTTTTGGAGTTTGTTAGAGAATTGATCGTCAAATGAATGACTAACAAACGCTTATATTCTACATTGAGGAGATTGGAGAAGGTCAGATTCCCAGCCAATAATAGTTCCTTTGCTAGTATCTATACATTCAAAATAACCAGAACCAAATTCTGGAAATTCTTGATTAACAGAAGGATAGATATTAGGTACTCTATTGATCGTTTCAATATTTTGGAAATCGGAAATATCGAGTACAACCAAATCCGTTACATTATCGGTATAAAGAAAATTTCCCTTGATAGAAATGTCTTTGCTTCCAGGAACAACAATGAATTTGACAGCAGTAGGATTGGCAGGATTACTATTATCTAGTATGTGAATACCTTGATTGACTTCATTCACGAAAATAAAACCATCCTTGTAATAGATTTTTCCTAATTGCTGAATAGGACGAGAATCTGTAACAGATATTTGTTGCCAATCTGTGCCAGTAGCATAAACAGGTTTTAATCCTTCAACAACGAAATTTTCATTTTCATCTCCTTGTACACAAGCAGAATAGAGTAAACAAAGTAATAGCATAGCAACTACCCCAAGTGATTTTTTCATCTTGAATGGATTTTGGATAAAATAAATAGGAACGAGACCGCCCTAGTAGTAGAACGATAAATGAGAAATATTAGCTGCCGATGTATTCTTGAAAAACAAATATGTAAAGTGGTAGGTTATTTTTTCCTACTCCCTAACTTAAGTTATTGGATTTTGATCTTCGAGACTAGAATCATCACTATCCATAAAATTTGTGTACTAGATTCTTCAGTAGTATCTGCTACTGTCTCTAGTGGACTAACTCATAAATTTCGATACGCCCAAGATTTGTATTTATCAGCTTCTGTGTCGTTCCAAAACACTTATTACGCTACGGCATAACTCCGTTTTTTGTGCCTAACAAAAACTAATAATTACGACAGCTTAACATACCTTAACTTATGAGTTAGTCCACTAGGTTTTCTTCTTCAGTTTCTTTTTTCAATTCTTGTTCTTCTTTGAAAAAAGAACGATTGAAAAGAATCAGCACAAATACACCTACAGTAATTGCTGCATCAGCGATATTGAATACTGGTCTGAAAAATTCAAAACGATTACCACCTATTTTAGGAATCCATTCTGGCCATACAAATTCGAATAAAGGAAAGTGGAACATATCTACCACTTTGCCATAAAGAGCAGGAGCATAACCTTCTCCCCAAGGAACGAACTGAGAGACATTGCGACCATGACGAGCAGATTCTTCAAAGATAAGTCCATAGAAAGTACTATCTATGATATTGCCTGTAGCACCAGCTAAAATGAGAGCAAAACTGAGCAAGATACCCAAACCATAATCCCGCTTAATCAATGTAGAAATAAACCAAGCTAGAAAACTGACTGCGATGATACGGAAGACGCTAAGGAGTAATTTACCATATTCCCAGTCTAGTTTCAGGCCAAATGCCATTCCTTCATTCTCTATGAAATGTAGTCTAGCCTTCTGAGGCATAAAACTTCCAAAAAGGGCTTCTTCTTGGTGTAAAAACATGTTGGTCTTTACCCAAATCTTCAACCATTGGTCAAAAAATAAAACTATGAAGATAATACCGATTACAAAAAACCACTTATTTTTCAAGAGTATAAAGTTTATTGAAAAAATGTACTTAATAAGTTATTCCAGAATGCAAAGTAATTCTTTAGAAGGGAAAAGAACAAGCATAATGGCTTAAGTTATTGAATTCATCATTCCTTCCGCACAAATTTAGGCATTATTCTAAATACTTTAGGTATTTAATTAGTATACACTTACTTTCTAGCCATTTTTGCTTCCATGCTTAAAGTAGCATGTGGTACAGCACGTAGCCTTTCTTTAGAGATCAATTTTCCTGTGGTACGGCATACACCATATATTTTATTATCTATGCGAATAATCGCATTTTCTAAATGCTGTAGATACTTCTGTTGTCTTGCAGCAAGTGTAGCAAGATTATTATTTTCTGCTGTACCGATTCCATCATCCAAGCCTTTGGATTTTGACTCTGCATTATCTGAACTACTAACGAGCTGATCAGAAAAGTACTGTAATTCTCGCTGAGCACGATCTAGTTTTTCATTAATAAGAACCTTGAATTCGTCTAGTTCAGCATCAGAATAGCGTGTCTTATTAGTTTTGTTATTGTTCTCCATGAATGAGTCCATTTATATACGAAAGATATTATTCAATTGCGTATTATTATTATTATTATTATTTTTAAATTAGTATATAGTTAGTGCAAAGGGGCATCAATACTCTTATGTTCAATCTCTTTGCCAAATGATGCTGCAAAATTAACAAAATACTTTGAATTTTGAATAAAGAGAATGAGTACTCCATTAATAATGAATGGATTAAGTCTATTTTGTAGCGTAAATCCAGTAGAATTGTCAAGTGAGGATGCTATTTATTTGTGAAAAAGAAAGGTTAACCTGTTAATAATTCGGCTTCAGTATACATAAAGTGTTATTCGATTTCGTATTATCTATGATTATATGTATATTTATTAAACTGTTTTGTAGGCAATATAAAGCAAGTGCATCCTAACAATTAAACCACATTTTAAATTTAAACAAAACTAATAAACATTATTTAACCTAAATTTTGGCATGTTTAAAAATGTAGTTGACACTTCTAATGGTAAGTCAAAGTGCTTCTTTACTCTCAATTAGACACTAAGTACTTGATAGAAAATGATTTATAATAAAATATATTTTATTTCTAAAAATATAAAAGTGTCAACTACTTTTTAGGGAAAATTAAACATGCCTAAATTTTACATCAGCAAAAAATTATGATTCCCTCTTTTTTTCAAAATTCCATATACCAAAATCAAATGATAATGTATTCGCATTAACGGATACTCTTTTGTCTATATCTTATATCAAGATGTATAGGAGAGCTTATTCAAATATTAATTAGAACTTAATTACATTAATTCACTTACTTATATTAATTCACTTACTTATATTAATTCACTTACTTATATTATTTCACTTACTTATATTATTTCACTATGAAAAAGATTTTACTTTTATTTATTGCACTAGCGATATATTCACTAAACGTCTCCGCACAAGTAGTTACCTGTGGTGCACCATTGAATAGTACCCATTGCTATGACAATAATGCGAATGATTCTTGGTCGTATTTTTCCTCAGACGGAACAAGTACATTAACGATACTCTTCAATACAGGGCAAATAGAGACTTGTTGTGATGACTTGACTATCTATGATGGTACGGACGCTTCGGCTCCTGTTTTGTATTCCTACAATAATGTGGGTGATATAGCAGGTGTGACTGTGACATCCACAGGCACAAACCTTTTTATGACCTTTACCTCAGATGGTTCTGTAGCTTGTACTACTCATGGCTATATAGCTTGGGACTGGGACGTATCATGTGGTGCTGCACCACCAACATGTGGTGCTGGTCCTCAGACGGACGAGACCCATTGCTATGACAATAATGCGAATGACAGTTGGTCGTATATTTCTGGAGACGGAACAAGCCCAGTAACGATAACTTTCAATGCAGGACAAATGGAAAACTGCTGTGATAATCTTTACATCTATGATGGTATTGATGCTACAGCCCCACTCTTGTATTCTGGCGTTAATGTTACTGACTTGACGGGTGTGACAGTAACTTCTACAGGTGCGAACATCTTTATGAACCTTACATCAGATGGTTCTGTAGCTTGCTCTGGTGGTGGTTGGGTCTCTTGGGACTGGAGAGTATGTGGAGTAGTCTACTGTGGTCCAGCGCTAAACGAGACCCATTGCTACGACAATAATGCGAATGATAGTTGGTCATATACTTCTTCAGATGGAGTGAATTCTCCAACGATAACTTTCAATGCAGGACAAATGGAAAGCTGCTGCGATAATCTTTACATCTATGATGGTGTTGATGCTACAGCCCCACTCTTGTATTCTGGCGTTAGTGTTACTGACTTGACGGGTGTGACAGCAACAGCTACAGGTTTAGACCTCTTCATGACCCTTACGTCAGATGGTTCTGTAGCTTGTACTACTAATGGCTATATAGCTTGGGACTGGGACGTATCATGTGTAACTGTTCCTCCTCCTGCTGGAATCGTAAATTGCGGTACACCAGTAAACGACACCTATTGTTATGACAATAATGCGAATGATGATTGGTCATATAGCACTACAGATCCAGCACGTACATTGACACTGACCTTCAATACAGGACAAATAGAAGCTTGTTGTGATGATCTTATCATCTATGATGGTACAGACGCTACAGCTCCTGTTTTGTATGATTATGCTAATGAAGGTGATATATCAGGTGTGACAGTAACATCCACAGGTCTAAACCTCTTTATGACCTTTACATCAGATGGTTCTGGATCTTGTTCTGTTAATGGCTATACTACTTGGGACTGGGACGTAGAATGTACTGTATTTACACCTTGTGCTAATAATATTTTAGTAGAAACATTCGATGGAGGAGCACTTCCTGCAGGATGGGCTAATGATGGTGGCTGGGAATTTGATTGTGCTACTAATGGAGGACCAGATTATGCTGCTACAGGAA